>JBKJLP010000307.1:0-4488 GCA_046596735.1 Mycobacteriales bacterium
GGTCGACATCCCGCTGCAGGCCTACTTCCGGATCAACACCGAGAACATGGGTCAGTTCGAGCGCACGCTGATCATCGCCGACGAGGGCTCCTACGTTCACTACGTCGAGGGCTGCACTGCGCCGATCTACAAGTCGGACTCGCTGCACTCCGCTGTCGTCGAGATCATCGTGAAGCCGTCGGCCCGCGTCACCTACACCACCATCCAGAACTGGTCCAACAACGTCTACAACCTCGTGACCAAGCGGACCGCCGTGCACGAAGGCGGCCGGATGGAGTGGATCGACGGCAACATCGGCTCCAAGGTCACGATGAAGTACCCCGCTTGCTACCTGCTGGGTGAGCGCGCCTCCGGCGAGACGCTGTCGGTGGCCTTCGCCGGCCCCGGCCAGCACCAGGACGCCGGTGCCAAGATGGTGCACGCGGCGCCCAACACGACCAGCAACATCGTGAGCAAGTCCGTCGCCCGCGGTGGTGGCCGCACGTCCTACCGCGGCTTGGTCCAGGTGCAGGAAGGCGCCCACGGCAGCAAGGCCAACGTCAAATGCGACGCCCTGCTCGTGGACGCCATCAGCCGTAGTGACACCTACCCCTACGTCGACGTCCGCGAGGACGATGTGTCGATGGGTCACGAAGCGACCGTCAGCAAGGTCGGCGAGGACCAGCTCTTCTACCTGATGAGCCGCGGCATGACCGACGACGAGGCGATGGCGATGGTCGTTCGCGGCTTCGTCGAGCCCGTCGCACGCGAGCTCCCGATGGAGTACGCGCTCGAACTCAACCGGCTCATTGAGCTCCAGATGGAGGGTTCCGTTGGCTAGCTCCTCGATGAGTGATGCGCTCACGACTGAGCGGGTCGCCCTGCGCGAACAAGGTGGTCTCACCGAAGGCACGCTCGCTGCCAACGTCAAGCCGTCAACTCCGAAGTCGCCTGCAGACGTCCGCCCCGAGCGGATCAGGTCCTTCGATGTCGACGCCTACCCGGTCGTCACCGGGCGGGAGGAGGAGTGGCGCTTCAGCCCGCTCCCGCGGCTGAAGCCACTCCTCGACGGCGCGCCCAGCACCGCGACCCTGCAGTGGAAGACCGAGCTCCCAGACGGCGTGACCATGCGCCAGGTGGCTGTCGGCGACCCGCTGCTCACCAGCGTGCCCAAGCCCGTTGATCGGCTGTCCGCTCTCGCGCTTTCGCGCTGCGATGGTGCGACCGTCATCTCGATCCCCGCAGAGGCTGTCGTCACCGAACCGGTCCTGCTGGACCTGCGCGGCACCGGCGGCGAGGCCGTCGTCTGGGGCCACATCGTGGTCGAGGTCGGCCATCACGCTCAGGCGACAGTGGTCCTCGAGCACGCGGGTGACGTCCGCTACGCCGCGAGCGTGTCCGTTCTCGTGGGCGACGGTGCGCAGCTGGACCTTGTTGGTGTGCAGGAGTGGGACCGCACGGCGATCCACGCTCAGCACACGGGCATCCGGGTTGGCCGCGACGCTAAGGTCCGCGCGATCGACGTCACCCTTGGCGGCGACGTCGTCCGCCTCGTCACCACCGTGGAGTACGAAGCCCCCGGTGGCGACGCCGAATTGCTCGGTCTCTACTTCGCGGATGCGGCTCAGCACCTCGAGCAGCGACTGTTTATCGACCACGCCGTGCCGCACTGCCGCAGCCGCGTCACCTACAAGGGTGCGCTGCAGGGCGATGAGGCCCACACGGTCTGGGTCGGTGACGTACTCATCCGGGCCGAGGCGATCGGCACGGACACCTATGAGCTCAACCGCAACCTGCTGCTGACTCCCGAAGCCCGGGCCGACTCCGTCCCCAACCTGGAGATCGAAACCGGCGAGATCCTCGGTGCCGGCCACGCCAGCGCGACGGGTCGCTTTGACGACGAGCAGCTGTTCTACCTGCAGGCCCGTGGCATCCCGGCTGACGAGGCCCGGCGGATGGTCGTCCGCGGATTCTTCGCTGATGTCATCAACCGCATCGGTGTCGCGTCGCTCGAGGAGCGGCTGCTGACTGCCGTCGAGGCCGAACTCGAAAGGACCAGCCAAAAGTGAGGGTCTGCTCCCTGTCGGAGATCCCTGAGGAGGGGTCGATCCGCGTTGACGTTGGCGGTAAACCGATCTGCATCGCTCGTTCGCAGGGTGAGGTCTTCGCACTCTCCGACATCTGCTCGCACGCCGATGTCGCGCTGTCCGAGGGCGACGTGGAGGACGGCACGATCGAGTGCTGGTTGCACGGCTCCCGGTTCGACCTGCGCACCGGCATTCCCACCGGCCTTCCGGCTACCAAGCCGGTGGCCACCTTTCCCGTAATTGTTGAGGGCGACGACGTCCTTCTGAAGATGGAGTCCTGACCGTGAGCACCCTGGAAGTACGCGATCTGCGCGTCAGCGTTGAAGCCGATGGCGAGCCCCGCGAGATTCTGACCGGCGTGGACCTGACGGTCCGTGCGGGGGAAACCCACGCGATCATGGTCCCCAACGGCTCGGGAAAGTCCACGCTGGCCTACGCGATCGCCGGCCACCCGAAATACACCATCACCAGCGGCACCGTGACCCTCGATGGCCAGGACGTGCTTGCCATGAGCGTGGACGAGCGGGCGCGGGCCGGGCTCTTCTTAGCCATGCAGTATCCGGTCGAAGTCCCCGGCGTCTCGGTCTCCAACTTCCTGCGCTCGGCCGCCACGGCCATCCGCGGCGAGGCCCCCAAGCTCCGGCTGTGGGTCAAGGAGGTCAAGAGCGCGATGGCTGACCTGGACATCGACGCAGCCTTCGGCGAGCGCTCGGTGAACGAGGGCTTCTCGGGCGGCGAGAAGAAGCGCCACGAGATCCTGCAGCTCTCGCTGCTGAAGCCGAAGATCGCGATCCTCGACGAGACCGACTCGGGCCTGGACGTCGACGCGCTGCGCATCGTCAGCGAGGGCGTAAACCGCTACAAGGCCGACAACGACGGCGGTGTCCTGCTCATCACGCACTACACCCGGATCCTGCAGCACATCACCGCGGACCACGTGCACGTGTTCTCGGGCGGTCGCATCGTGGAGTCCGGTGGCGCCGAGCTGGCCGACGAGCTGGAGAAGAACGGCTACGTGCGGTTCACCGACGCCGACAAGGCCGAGGCCGCTGCGGCAGCGGTCTGACGTGTCCACCACCACGGAGCGACCCGGGGTCGTGGGCGGGGGCATCGACGTCGACCGCCTGCGCTCGGACTTCCCGATCCTGGGTCGCACTGTTCGCGAGGGGAAGCCGCTGGTCTACCTGGACTCCGGCGCCACCTCGCAGCGGCCGCTCCAGGTCCTCGGCGCGGAGCGCGACTTCCTGCTGACGTGTAACGCGGCCGTTCACCGGGGGGCTCACCAGCTCGCCGAGGAGTCCACCGACGCCTACGAGTCGGCCCGCGAGCGCATCGCGGCCTTCCTCGGCGCGGCGGCCGACGAGGTCGTGTTCACGAAGAACGCGACCGAGGCGCTCAACCTGGTGGCCTTCACGCTGGGTGACTCGCGATTCCCCGGCGGTCCGGTGGGTCCCGGGGACGAGATCGTGGTCACCGAGCTCGAGCACCACGCGAACCTGGTGCCGTGGCAGGAGCTGTGCCGACGCACCGGAGCCACCCTGAGGTGGTTCGGGGTCACCGACGAGGGCCGGCTCGACCTCGACTCCCTCGAGCTCGGCGAGCGCACCCGGGTTGTCGCCTTCGCCCACCAGTCCAACGTGCTGGGTACCGTGCTGCCCGTGGCCGAGCTCGTGGCGCGGGCCCGGGCCGTGGGTGCGCTCGTCGTGCTCGACGCGTGCCAGTCGGTGCCGCACATGCCCGTCGACCTGCACGCCCTGGACGTGGACTTCGCGGCGTTCTCCGGGCACAAGATGCTCGGGCCGACCGGCGTCGGCGTCCTGTACGGCCGCGCCGAGCTGCTCGGTGCCATGCCGCCGTTCCTGACCGGCGGCTCGATGATCGAGACGGTGGAGATGGCGGCGTCCACCTACGCTCCTGCCCCGCAGCGCTTCGAGGCGGGCGTGCCGATGGCGTCGCAGGTGGTGGGGCTCGGTGCCGCCGTGGACTACCTCTCCGCGCTGGGGATGGACGCCGTGGCCGCGCACGAGCACGAGCTCACCGTCGCCGCGCTCGACCAGCTCTCCGCCCTCGCCGGGGTGCGCATCGTGGGTCCGGCCGACGGTACCGACCGCGGGGGAGCGGTGGCCTTCGTCGTGGACGGGGTGCACGCGCACGACGTGGGTCAGGTCCTCGACGACGAGGGGGTGGCCGTGCGGGTGGGCCACCACTGCGCCTGGCCGTTGCACAAGCGGATGGGCGTTACCGCATCCGTGCGGGCCAGCTTCGCCGTCTACAACACCCTCGCCGAGGTCGACGCCCTCGTGGCGGCCGTCCAGCAGGCGCAGCGGTTCTTCGAGGTCCTGCCGGACGGGCGGTCCTGAGCGCCGTGCAGATGCAGCAGATGTACCAGCAGGTGATCCTGGACCACTACAAGCACCCGCAC
>JBKJLP010000373.1:0-2948 GCA_046596735.1 Mycobacteriales bacterium
GCCGATCACAAGGGCAGGGCTGACCAGTTCGACGATGGCGCGCGCCTCGCGACTCGGTAGCCGGGGCGAGACCGGCTGGGGGATCGCGCCGAGCTTCCAGGTCGCGATCGTCGCCTCGATGCAGCCGACGCTGTTGGGCAGCCCGATCGTGACGTAGGACCCCTCACCCACTCCGAGGTCGGCGAAGTGGCGAGCCAAGGCGTTGGTGCGCTCGTCCAACACGCGTCGGGACAGGGTCGTGCCGCCACAGGTCACCGCCGGGCGGTCAGGGTCCGCCGTCGCAAGTCGGTGCAGCACCTCGGGAAACGTCTCGCTCATCTCACTCCTTGTTCGGACGCGAGGTCGAGCGTCGCACCACCAGCTCGGGGACGAACAGCACCTGCTGGTGGACGTGACTCGGGTCGCCGCTGATCTCCTCGAACAGCAGCCGGGCAGCCGTCCGACCCAGTTCTCGCGCTGGCTGGCGCACTGAGGTCAGCGGCACCGCTGCGGTCGCGGCGAATTCGATGTCGTCATAGCCCACCAGGGCGACGTCGTCCGGGACCGAGACGCCCGCCTCGAGCAACCCGCGCAGCAGGCCCAGGGCGACGACGTCGTTGGCACAGAACACCGCATCCGGACGGTGGGCCAGAACCTCCGCCGTGGCGCCCAGCCCGCCAGCTCCGGTCAGCGCCGGCACGGTCACCTCGGACACCTCGTGGCCCACCGCGCGGCGCAGCCCGATGCCTCGGTCAGCTGCCTGCCGGATCGTCGGAGGCCCTGTCACATAAGCGATCCGCCGCCGTCCGGTCGCGTGCAGGTGCTCCCCGGCGAGCTCTCCTCCCCGGACATCGTCGACGGCGACCGAGCAATGATCCGTCGGTCCCGGCTCGTCGAGCAACACGACTGAGGTGCCCCGAGCTCGCACGGCGTCCAGCTCTCGCAGGTCCGCGGCAACCGGAGTGACCAGCACCCCGTCGACCCTTTGTTCCTCAAGGAATCGCACGTGCGTCGACTGCCGTGCGACCGACCCATCGGAGTTGCACAGCAGCACGGCAAAGCCGCCCTCGGCCGCCGCTTCCTCGACGCCCCCTGCCAGCTCGGTGAAGAACGGGTTGCCGATGTCGAGCACCACGAGCCCGAGCGCGTGGCTGCGGCCGGCCCGCAGCGCACTGGCCGAGGCGTTGCGCACGAAGCCCAGCTCGCGCATCGCCAGCTCGACCCGGCTGCGCGTCGCCGGGCCGACCTGCGCCGGCCGGTTCAGGACGTTGGACACCGTCCCCACCGAGACGCCGGCCCGGACGGCGACCTCCCGGATCCCGGCTCGCCCTTGACCCGTCACGACGCGCACCGTACGCTCTCGTGAAACGTTTCACAACCCCTTGAGGAACTCACGTGAGCGCCTACGTCGCCGCCGGAATCCGCGCCCTGAGCATCGAGGTCCCGTCCTGGGCCTACGGCAACTCCGGCACCCGCTTCAAGGTCTTCGCCCAGCCCGGCGTGCCCCGCGATCCGTGGGAAAAGCTCGCCGATGCAGCGCAGGTGCATCGCTTCACCGGCGCGGCCGGCAGCGTTTCGCTGCACATCCCGTGGGACGAGGTCGAGGACTACGAGGCGCTCGCCAAGCACGCGGCCGACCTTGGGGTCCGGATCGGCATGATCAACAGCAACGTCTTCCAGGACGACGACTACCGCCTCGGCAGCGTCTGCAACCCCGACCCGCGTGTACGACGCAAAGCCACCGACCACTTGCTCGCGTGTGTCGACGTCATGGACGCCACCGGCTCGCATGACCTCAAGCTGTGGTTCTCCGACGGCCTCAACTACCCGGGCCAGGATGATCTGAGCTCCCGCCAGGACCGACTGGCGCAGGCCCTGCGCGAGGTCTACGCACGGCTGGGCGACGACCAGCGGATGGTCCTGGAGTACAAGTTCTTCGAGCCGGCCTTCTACGCCACTGATGTCCCGGACTGGGGCACTTCGTTCGCCCACTGCCTGGAGCTCGGTCCCAAGGCGCAAGTGGTCGTCGACACCGGCCACCACGCACCCGGCACCAATATCGAGTTCATCGTGGCGTTCTTGCTGCGCGCCGGAAAGCTCGGTGCCTTCGACTTCAACAGCCGGTTCTACGCCGACGACGACCTGATCGTCGGCGCCGCGGATCCGTTCCAGCTGTTCCGGATCCTGCATGAGGTGCACCTCGGTGGTGGCTTCGACCCGGCCAGCGGGGTGACGTTCATGCTCGACCAGTGCCACAACATCGAGCCGAAGATCCCTGGGCAGATCCGGTCGATCCTCAACGTCCAAGAAGCAGTGGCCAAAGCGCTCCTGGTCGACCGCGACGCCCTCGGCACCGCCCAGTCCGCGGGCGACGTTCTCGGCGCCCACGGCGTGCTGATGGACGCCTACAACACCGACGTGCGACCGCTGCTCGCCGGGCTGCGCGAGGAGCAGGGCCTGCACCCCGACCCGATGCGGGCCTATGCCGCCTCGGGCTACGGCGAGCAGATTGCCGCCGATCGAGTCGGTGGCAACCAGGCGGGTTGGGGCGCATGAGCCGAATGAGCGCTGTGGAGGAACTGCTCGCGCGCAGCAACCGGCTGGGTGCGGATGCCCGCAACACCAACTACGCCGGGGGCAACACCTCGGCCAAGGGCGCCGAGATCGACCCGGTCACGGGCGAGCCGGTAGAACTGCTGTGGGTCAAGGGATCCGGTGGCGACCTCGGCACTCTCACCGAGGCTGGGCTGGCGGTTCTGCGACTGGACCGTCTCCAGTCGCTGGTCGATGTCTATCCCGGCGTTGAGCGTGAAGACGAGATGGTCGCGGCCTTCGACTTCTGCCTGCACGGGCGGGGCGGCGCAGCCCCCAGCATCGACACCGCCATGCACGCCCTGGTGACGCAGCCGCACGTCGACCACCTGCACCCCGACAGCGGCATCGCGTTGGCGACCGCCGCCGACGGCGAG
>JBKJLP010000380.1:0-3223 GCA_046596735.1 Mycobacteriales bacterium
GATGCTCGACCCAGCGGGGCCGTGGACCTTCGACCAGCTCATCGACGTACCCGACGATGGTCGCCGGTACGAGGTCGTCGACGGGCACCTGGTCGTGACGCCGCCTCCGTCGCACGAGCACCAGCTGGTCGGCAACCGGTTGCACGCCCAGCTACGCGACGCCTGCCCGCCGGCATGGGAAGTGGTCTTTGAGTTCGCGCTGCCGCTCGGGTCGGACGGTCGCGTACCGGACCTCGCCGTCGTACGCCGTCGCCCCTTGTCGTGTGATCGTCGGCCCTACCCGCAGGGGCCAGCGGAGTTCGGGCTCGTGGTCGAGGTGACGAGCCCCTCGACGCGTAAGACCGATCTGTTTGCCAAGCCGGGGGAGTACGCCGAGGCCGGGATCCCGCTGTTCTGGCGGGTCGAGCGCACACCCGAGCTCGCCGTCCACGCCTTCCGGCTGGCCAAGGCCGGCTACGAGGAGGTCACCGTCGTGGGCGGGTCCGGTGGCCGCTGCCCGACACCTTGGGGAGACATCCACCTAGATCTGGAGCGGGTGCGTACGGGCTGAGGCCGTCGAAGCCCGCGCGATCGCTGCACGGTCGGCCGATCCCGAGGTCGACACCTTGTTGTGCTTCGACAGCGACCTCAGCGCCGCCGCTTCACGCGAAGGCTTCACCGTCGCCGCCTGAGATTCACCTGCGCTTCAGGCCGCGCGGTGCTGGGGTGGCAGCAGGGCCACCAGATCGGGAGCGACGTCGAGCACCAGCGCGGCAGCCAGCAGCTCCCACGCCCTGTCGTCGACGAGCAGGTGGTACGCATCGGCTTCCACCGCCGCCGCCATGAGGGCCTGTCCGCGTCCGGTCCACGCCATCAGCCAGATCGCCCGCAGCGACTCGGCATGGGTCTCGGACGACGGTGTCGGCGTGACGCGGCCCTTCGCGAGGTCACCAGCCAGCGCCGTCGCTCGGGTCATCAGCTCGGGCGGCGCGGACTGGGTGTCCTCCGGCCCAGCGCTGCGGGTGAGGGAGGCGCGCACGCTGGCCGTCGCCCGGCGGAACAGCTCCTCGTCGATGAGGTCGGCCATCACCCACGCGGTGACCGCGCAGCGGAACGTCGTACCCACCTGCCAGCCAACGTCCTCTCGCTCCTCGGCCGGGATCAGCCACAGCAGCGAGGCGACCCGCTCGTCGACGTCGGCCCTCGCCCGGGCTACCCACGCGCCGCGGCCCGCCGTGCGGGCCAGCGCATCCAGCTCGGCTGCCGCCGCACGCGTCCCGTCGCCACCGACGAAGTCCATGCTCGCTACGCACAGCAGCAACTCCTCGCCCGCCATGTCGAGCAGCCCGAGCAGCAGCTCGACACCGGCGGTGCAGGGGCCGTAGGGCTGCCTGAGCACCGTGCTCACGACGGGCAGCTCGCCGCCGAGCAGCAGCTTCGCCCACTGTTGCGTGCGCGTCACGACGGACGCCTTCGCCGCGGCCGGCAGCCTCGACGGCTTGCCGACGGGAGGTCTGATCAGCTCCAGGTGCAGCCGCCGGACCGGCGTGCCGGAGGACAGGGCGTAGGTCGGCAGATCGTCATCAGGGTCGACGAACGCGCTGCGCAGGACCGTTCGGCCGCCATCTAGCTCGTGCTCCCAGGCGGCGCCAGCGCCCTTGGCGTCGCGCAGCTGTTGCACCGCATCGGCCAGCTGCACGTGCAGGTCACTCGTGCTCAGCTCCCACCGCTCGCCCGGATCGACCCCGACGTCAGGGATCGACCACACGAAGACCTCCGGCACGCCGTAGGCCTCGAAGACGCCGGACGTGTAGGCGAAGGACGGCTCGAGGCCGTCGGGATCGAAGACAGCGATGACGTCGTACGGCGGGCGGTCGAACGGGAGATGTGGAGACATGCGACAACGGTCTCAGCCACCTCCGACAGTTTCGCGACCGAAGCTCGAGCCACGCCTCGCTGGCTGGGCGGTCCTGGGAATTCGCGGCGACACTGCTGCTGAGCAAGCACCTGACCTGGGCGACCGCCGTCGGTGGCCTCGTCGTGATCGGGTGCGTAATCACCGTCGTCCGCACCCACCTGAACAGCAGGTGCAGAAGACGTCCGCGACAACATCACCTCGCGGCTGGCAGCGGAAAATCCTGCGCTCGCGGAAGAGATGCGGCGGCACCGAACGTCCGGCGCCGTGCCTTAGGTGCCAGAAGCAGCTGACAGAAGCTCGCGCCGGCTGCGCAACGAGGTCTTGCCGAAGATGGATTTGAGATGGTCCTGAATCGTGTGCTCGCTGACGAACAGCGACGCGGCCACGTGTCGGGTGTCACTGCCACCGGCTAGCGACACGAGGACGTCGCGTTCGCGTGGGCTGAGCCCGAAGGCTCGGCAGAACAGGTCGATCCGCTCTGCTGGCGTTGTGCGATCGATCGTGATCGCGAGGTCGTCCGGGCTCAGCCGGCCCGCCCGCAACGTCACCCACAAACCGTCGCGCAGGTGCACCCGCGCCCACGCGGGATGGTCGTCCACACCGGCCTCCACCGCGAGCAGTTGCGCGGCGACGTTGTAGGCGCTGGCCGGCACCGGGGGATGGTCGCTGTCCGGCGGCACGAGCACGCGTAGGTACTGCTGCGTCTGCGCGGTCATGCTGTGTACTTCAAGCCCGCTTGACAGCACGAGGACGACGGGGCCGCCGTCCGGCGGCTCCGGCTGCGGGGGCTGCAGGAGCGTTTCGGCCTGTAGGCGCCGCACCCCGGTCGTGAGCGCGGGAGCGACCGCGGCCAGCAGCTCCCGATCTGCCGTCGAGAACTCGCCGCGCGGCGCCAGTCGCCACAGCTCGAGGAAGCCCCAGCAGCCGAACCTGTCGCGGAGAACGACCGATGCCGCGTCCGCCACGCCGCGGTCACGCAGGAGCTCGCGCCAGAGGCGGCTCTGGTTGAGGTCGCCTCCAGCGGTCTCATGCAGCAGCGCCACAGGGTGGTCGAGGAGCGTGGTCCAGCGGTTGAGCGGGGTGAGGTACTTCAGCAGGATTTGCTGGGGCAGCTGGTCGAACCACGGCACGTCGGCCAGTGGCGAGGTGCCGACTTCCGTCTCCGGGTCCGTGAGCAGCCAGGCGTAGGCGTCGAACGGGACGGCCCTGCGCAACTCCTCCAGAACGTGCAGGCGCAGCACCCGGGTGTCGGACGCCTGCTTCGTCAGGCGCTCTACGCGCTCGACCGTCCGGGCCGTGGGAGCAGTGACCACGCGTCGACAGTAC
>JBKJLP010000026.1:0-11253 GCA_046596735.1 Mycobacteriales bacterium
GCGCGAGCGGGGACCTGGTGGGAGTGCACACCCTGTATTTCTCCCCTGACGACCGCAAGAAGGCCTACGTGGGGATCACCGGCGTCCTACCGGCCCATCGCGGTCACGGGTTCGGTCGACTTCTGAAGGCGACGCTCACGCTCCGTCTCCTCGCTGAATTGCCGGAGGTGGAGAGCATCGTCACCGGGAACGCCGACTCCAACGCCGCCATGCTCGCGATCAACGAGGCCATGGGCTACCGGCCCCACGCCTCCAGTGCGACCTGGGAGGTCAGCCGCGAGTCGGTCGAACAAAGGCTCGCATCGCGCGGCGTGGAAATCCCGACCGCTACGGCAGCGCTGGCGGTGTCGTCTCAGCGGTCGAGGCAGAACGCCTCAGTCTGAACCGCTCAGGTCAGAACAGGGCGTTGGCCAGGGCGCGACGGCCGGCGACCACGCGCGGGTCCTCGGGGTCCAGCACGCTGAGCAGTCCCAGCAGGTGGGTCCGAGCGGCGTCGCGGTCCTCCTCGGAGGTTCGGCGCACCAGCGCGACCAACCGGTCGATGGCCGGCTGGATCTGCTCGGCGAGCACCTCGACATCGGCAGCCAGCGTCTGCGCCGCGACGTCATTCGGGGAAGCATCGGCAGCGGCCAGGACCTGAGCCGGCTCGACGCCGTCCGTCCGCTGCAGCAGCTCGGCGAAGGACTTGCCGGTCAGCGCCTCGGTGTCGGCCGGTTTGCGAACAAGCAGCGACTCGTAGGCGGCGATCGCCGACGCCCAGTCCTCGCGGCCCATCGCGTCCTCAGCGGCCGTCAGCTCGGGCTCGGTCGGCGTGACCGGCCCGACAGGGGAGGCCGCAACCGCCGGGGCTCCCGTTGACCCGGGCAGTCCGGCCTGCTGAGCTGCCGCGAGCACCTGATCGAGGAACGAACGCACATCAGCCTCGGGCAGGGCTCCCGTGAACCCCTGAATCAGCCGACCACCGAGCGCGAGCAGAACCGTCGGGATGCTTTGGATCTGCAGCTGTCCGGACAGCGCTTGGTTCGCTTCGACGTCGATCTTGGCCAGCACCCAAGACCCACCGTCGGCCTCGGCCATTTTCTCCAGGATCGGCGACAGTTGCTTGCACGGCCCGCACCAGTCGGCCCAGAAGTCGATGAGGACCGGCACGGACATCGACCGCTGCAACACCGCGGTCTCGAACGTCGCCTCGGTGACGTCGATGACGTGCGCCGACGTCGTGCCAGCGGCTGGGGACGTCGTTCCCTGAGCCGGCTTCTTGAGCGACGACAGATCGATCGCGCCGGCGATGTTGAGGTCAGTAGGCCGTCTCTGCATACCTCTACTCAACACGACCGGCGGGTTCGACCTTCCCGGCGGCGAGCTTCCGCAGATCCGCCTGCGGGTCACCGAGCAGCGACGGGTCGTGCCGACCCCCCAGGAGTCTTAGTCCACGTCGGAAGTCACGGCCGTTGTCAATCGTCGCGACGGCCTCAACGATTCCGTCTCGCAGGAAGAACCCGGCGAACGGCCCCGTGCGCTCGACGAAGACGTCGCCGGCAGCGGGGAGACCACCCAGGTGGATCGTGTGGTCGTACTGCTCGGACCAGAACCACTCCGGCTCGGCGGCTGGCGGCGGAGCGCCGACCACTGCCGCTGCGACGCGGGCTCCCTGGGTCAGCGCTGCGTTGACATGCTCCGTCCGTTGGCCGTCGACCGCGGCTAGGTCACCGGCTGCGTAGACACCCTCCACCGAAGTGCGGCCGTCCCGGTCGACCGCGACTCCTCCGTGAGCACGAGCCAGCTCCTCACCGAGCCACGCGATCTCGGGCCGCACACCGACCCCGACAACCACGACATCGGCGAGCAGCTTCGTGCCGTCCGTGAGCAGGACTGTCTGCACGACCCCCTCGCCCTTGAGCTCGACAACGCCCACGCCCATCAGCAGCCGCACTCCGCTGGTTTCGTGCCAGGCACGGACTCGCTCACTGAGCTGCCGCCCCAGCGGACCCCAAAGAGGGCCCGGCTGGGCGTCGACCAAGGTCACGTCCGCCCCCACGGTCCGCAGTGTCGCGGCCACCTCACAACCGATGAAGCCCGCACCGACCAGGACAACCCGGCTGCCCGGACCTGCGCGCAGCCGAAGCGCGTCGGCATCCTCAACGGTGCGAAGTTGCAGCACACCCTCAAGCTCCATGCCGGGAAGCTTCGGTCGTACATTGCTGCTGCCCGTCGCCACGATCAGGACGTCGTAACTCACGTCCTCCGTCCCGATCATGAGGCGGCGCCGAACGGCGTCCAGACCGGTTGCCCGTTCACCCAGGCGTAGCGCGACGTCGAGTTCGGTGTAGCCAGACGGCGGCAAGACCTGGAGCTTCTCGATCTCCAACCGACCCGAGAGGTAGCCCTTGCTCAACTCCGGGCGCTCGTAGGGCACGTGCCGCTCCGCACCAACCAGCGTGACGCTTCCCTCGTGCCCCAGATCGCGAAGCCGACGAATCACCGTGGCACCAGCCAGTCCCCCGCCGACCACGACGACGTGCGCGGTGGTCACCGCTCGAGCTCGAGTGTCCCGTCCTGCAGCCGGGTCTTCCAGACTCCGACCGGAACCTCCGGCGGACCGTCGAGGACCTTGCCGGTGCGCAGGTCGAACCGTCCGAAGTGACAAGGACAGACAACGGCGGTGCCCTCGACCTCGCCGTCGGACAACGAGCAGCCCTGGTGCGTGCACGTGTCGTCAACGGCGAACAGTTCACCGCCGACCGTGGCCACAGCAACCGCCACCCCTTCGACACTGACCGAGGTCAATTCGCCCTCAGCGGGCGAGACGAAGTCCGTCACGGTGCCCTGCGTCGCCGTCGAACTGGCCTGACATCCACACTCCGTGCACATGGCTACTCCCGGGTTGCTTGCGGAAGATCTTTGTAGTCCTGGCTTCCCATTTCGTCAATCGATCTCGTTAAAATGGGGTACCCTCGCTGCATGGAGTTGCAGCAGCTTGCCGCGCTCGCCGAGCCGGCCCGATTGCGCGTGTACGACGCCTTGCTCGAGCAGGCCCCGGTCACCGCCGCCGAACTAGCCACCCGGCTAGGGATCAGCCGGAGTCTGGTGACGTTCCATCTCGCCCGCCTGGTCGACGCCGGGCTCACTACCGCCCTGGAACCCGAGCCCAGTGGGCTCAAAGGCCGTCCCGCTCAGCGTTTTGTCGCTACCAGTCAGGAGATTGCGGCGAGCTACCCGGCCCGGCGCTATGACCTCATTGCGACCGTGCTCCTGCACGCGGCCGCCGAGCAGCACGAAGGCGAACCCATGGAGCTGGCGACGGCTCGCGCTGCCCACGAGATCGGCAGGCGGCTCGCCGGCGATGTCCCCGCCGCTGGCGGCGGTTCGCTAGGCCGTGTACGGAAACTGTTGGATGGGTTGGGATATCGAACGACGCGCAAGGCGGGCGACCTCATGATGCGTAACTGCCCTTACGCCAAGCTTGCCGACTCGCACCTGACCATGGTGTGCGGGATCAACCGCTCGCTGACGCAGGGCTGCCTCTCCGGCCTCGGCCTTGAGGATGGGTTCGCTGCCGAGTTGCGTCCCGCCGAAGGACGCTGCTGCGTCGTCGTTCGGCCGAGGTAGCGGCGGCTCAGTTGGGCCAGCACTGGGATCGCTCGTGATCGAGCAGCCAGCGCTTGCGCTCTACCCCTCCCCCGTAGCCGGTAAGCGAGCCCGAGCTGCCGACCACGCGGTGACACGGGATGACGATGCTGATCGGGTTACGCCCATTCGCCAGCCCCACGGCGCGGCTGGCCGTTGGCTGACCGAGGTGTGCAGCGAGTTGGCCGTACGACCAAGTCTGGCCGTACGGAATCTCCCGCAGTCCCGCCCAGACGCGCTGCTGGAACGGCGTGCCGGCGACGTCGACGGGCACGACGAACGGGTCTCGAACGCCGTCGAAGTAGGCCGACAACTGCTCGCGCAGTTCGGGCAGTGTCTGGTCGTCCCGAACACCAAACGTCGCCTGGTCCGGCTGGTGCCGGTGCTCGGCCATGTAGATCCCGGTGACTGCGCCGTGTCGGCCGACCAGGGTCAGCGGCCCTATCGGACTGTCGACGATCACGTACCTGGTCACGGTGCTGCTCCTCCTGGCAGGTGATTCACGGCATGGTCGCCGACGGCCCACAGGTGCTGCACGGCGTAGGCCCGCCACGGGCGCCACCGCTCGGCGTGCTCGACGAACGCGGCGCCGGTCGGTAGCCCGAGCTGTTCGGCCAGCACCCGAACCCCGAGGTCGGTGGGCAGGAAGGCGTCCGGATCGCCCAAGGCCCGCATCGCGATGGTCTCGACCGTCCAGGGCCCGATCCCGGGAAGGACGGCCAATGCGTGCCTCGCCTCGTCACGATCGACGCCCGGATGCAGTTGAACGTCGCCGTCCGCCAGGGCACGTGCCAGGCCGAGCAAGGTGCGCTTGCGCGCCTGCGGCAACGCCAGCATCGCCGGATCCAGACCAGCAAACGCATCCGGCGTAGGCCAGAGGTGCGTGAGTCCGCCCTCCTGGTCTTCGATCGGCGTCCCGATGGCCGCCACGATCCGTGCTGCGTGCGTCCGCGCGGCGGCGGTGCTGACCTGCTGACCCAGTACGGCGCGCAGCGCCATCTCCTGCTCATCGACGGTGCGCGGCACGCGCCGTCCCGGCGCGGCATGCACGAGGGGTGCGAGGATCGGGTCGTCGCTAAGCGCCGCATCAACCGCGAACGGGTCAGCGTCCAGATCAAGCAAGCGGCGGCAGCGGGCGACGGCGACCGGCAGGTCACGCAGGTCTTGCAGGACCAGTGAGCAGGCCACGTGCCCAGCCGCCGGTCGCAGGGCAACGATGCCGCTGCCGCACGGGAGTCGCAGGGTGCGCCGGTAAGCACCATCACGCCATTCCTCCATGCCTGGAACCGCCGTCGCGACGAGATGACCAAAGAGGTTGTCTGGCCACAAAGGCGCGCGGTACGGCAGTCGAACCGTCACAGCGCCGCGCAGCCGGGGCCTGCCGACAGCCGAGGCTCGCAGTTGGCTCGGAGTCAGGGCGTAGACCTGCTGCAT
Source organism: Mycobacteriales bacterium (assembly GCA_046596735.1). Taxonomy (GTDB): domain Bacteria; phylum Actinomycetota; class Actinomycetes; order Mycobacteriales; family SCTD01; genus RYN-124. Next base: position 5,062 of record JBKJLP010000026.1, read on the forward strand.
CGTGTCGTTGAACTGGCGGACGCTGCCGAACCCGGCGGCGAAGGCGACGTCGGCCAGCGGCAGTTGCGTGGTCTCCACCAGCGTCCGTGCGGTCTGCGCCCGCAGCGCCCTGGACAAGCCGAGGGGACCGGCCCCGAGCTCGGCCTGCAACTGCCGCTCCATCTGCCGCCGACTGAAGCCGAGCCGATCGGCCAGCCCCGGCACGCCCTCGCGATCCACAACACCGTCGGCGATAAGCCGCATGGCTCGGGCGACAAGGTCCGAACGCGGGTCCCACGCCGGCGACCCGGGCGACGCATCGGGACGACAGCGCTTGCACGCTCGAAAGCCGGCCGCCTGCGCGCTCGCTGCGCTGGCGTGGAAGCGCACGTTGCGCGCCTTCGGCGTCGTCGCAGGGCAACTCGGTCGGCAATAGATCCCCGTGGTGAGCACCGCCGTGAAAAAGCAGCCGTCGAATCGCTGGTCCTTGGCCTGCACGGCGCGCAGACACTGGTCGACGTCGAGGAGCACGATGCCAGTCTCACCCAGCCGATGAGCCAAGGCTGGCGGGATTGCGACATCGTGGTTGCTGACCTAGACGCCCACTGCTGTCATGCTGGCTCGATGGATTGGAGCCTGCGCGCCTGCGGCCGCAAGGGCCACGTGACGTACGCCCCGACCGAGCCGGACCTGGCCACCCGTCTGCGGGCCGACACGGCTGCTGGCGAGGCGTGGCGTTGCCTGCGCTGCGCCGACTTCGTGCTTGGTCCGCCGCACGGCGCAGGACCGGCTGACGAGGCCCCGATCGTGCTGCGCGGCCGGGCGCTGCGCGACGCCACCGTCCTGCGCCTGTTGGCGATCGAACGAGGTGTGCGCGGCCTGATCCTGCTCGGCCTTGCCTACGGCGTCGTCCGGTTCCGCGGTTCCCAGGGCAACCTGCGGGCCACGTTCGAGCGAGCGCTACCCGCGGCCCGGCCACTTGAGCAGGCGCTGCACATTCACCTCACCGACAGCGCCTACGTGCTGCAGGCCCAGAAGGTGCTGAGCTCCAAGCCGCACACCCTGACCCTGATCGCGATCGCGTTACTGGCCTACGCCGGGCTCGAACTGCTCGAGGCCGTAGGGCTGTTTCTCCTCAAACGATGGGGTGAATACGTCGCGGCCATCGGCACGGCGGTCTTCCTCCCACTGGAGATTCACGAACTACTCAACAAGGTTACGGTCGTTCGGGTCGGTGCCTTGGTCATCAACGTGGCCGCGATCCTCTACCTCGTCCTCACCAAGCGACTGTTCGGCGTACGAGGGGGCCACGCGGCGTTCGCCGCCGAGCGGCATGCGGCTTCATTACTCGAGGTGGAGGCAGCAGCCCTTAGCCGGTGAGCCCGGCCACGAGATCGTCAGCAGCCGTGTAGGGGTCGAGCTCGCCGGCCACAACCTGCTGGGCCAACCGATCGAGCGCGTCGCCTCCACGCACATCGCCCATGCGAGCCCGCAAAACGGTGAGCGCGATGGCCTCGACCTCGTCCGCGGCCCGACGTCGCCGCCGCTCGTCCAATCGACCGTGCGCGGCCAGCCAGGCGCCGTGCTCCTCGATGCGCTCAACAACCTCGTCGACACCCTCACCACGACTGGCCACGGTCTTGACGATCGGTGCCACCCAGTGACCGTCGACTCTTGCCTGCGACGGTGCCTGCGTGCCAAGCGACTGCATGTAACGCAAGTCTCGTACGACCTGATCCGCGCCGTCCCTGTCGGACTTGTTGACCACGAACAGGTCCGCAATTTCGAGGATCCCGGCCTTGGCCGCCTGAATGCCGTCACCCATGCCAGGGGCCAGCAAGACGATGGTCGTGTCAGCCAGCGAGGCGATTTCGACCTCGGCCTGCCCGACCCCGACCGTCTCGATGAGCACCACGTCGCAGCCCGCCGCCGACAGCACCCGGAGTGCTTGCGGCGCCGCCCAGGACAGGCCGCCGAGATGACCGCGCGAGGCCATCGAACGGATGAAGACCCCCTCGTCCGTCGCGTGGTCCTGCATCCGCACTCGGTCACCCAGGAGCGCTCCCCCCGAGAAGGGCGATGACGGGTCGATCGCCAGGACGCCCACCCGCATGTCGCGGCGGCGGTAGGCCGCCACCAACGCACTGGTGGAGGTCGACTTCCCTACGCCTGGCGAACCGGTCAAACCGATGACGCGGGCATGACCAGCCCGCGGTGCGAGCAGTGCCATCACCTCACGTAGGGCGGGTGAGGCGTCCTCGACCAAACTGATCAGCCGAGCGACCGCGCGAGCGTTGCCGGCCGAAGCCTGCTCCACCAGCTCGGGAACGTCGACGCTGCGACGGGAGCGGACCCCTCCGGGAGGCCCTGCGCTCACGCCGGAACGTGCAGGATGAGCGCGTCGCCCTGTCCGCCGCCGCCGCACAGGCCGGCCGCCCCGATGCCGCCGCCGCGGCGCTTGAGCTCGTGGGCCAGGTGCAGCACGAGACGGGCTCCACTGGCGCCGATCGGGTGCCCCAACGCAATGGCGCCGCCGTTGGGGTTGACCGTGGCGGCGTCGACACCGAGCGCCCTCGTGGAGGCGATCCCGACGGCGGCAAAGGCTTCGTTGAGCTCGAAAAGGTCGATGTCGTCGAGCGACAGGCCGTCCTTGTCGGCCGCGACCTTGACGGCGTTGGCCGGCTGCTCCTGCAGGGAGTTGTCCGGTCCGGCGACGACGCCGTGCGCACCGATCTCCGCCAGCCAGGTCAGTCCGAGCGACTCGGCCTTGCTCTTGCTCATCACCACGACCGCTGCGGCGCCGTCGCTGATCTGCGAGGCGTTACCGGCGCTGATGGTGCCGTCCTTGGTGAAGGCGGGACGCAGCTTGGCCAGCGACTCCGCGGTCGTCCCCGGTCGCACGCCCTCGTCCTCGGAGATGACGACCGGGTCGCCCTTGCGCTGCGGGATGGAGACCGGGGTGATCTCGGCGGCAAAACGGCCTTCCTTGATCGCTGCGGCGGCCAGCTCGTGACTCCGCGCGGCGAACTCGTCCTGCTCCTCGCGCGTCTGGGCCGGGAAGTTGGCCTGATGGCGCTCGGTGCCCTCGCCCATCGGGACGTGGTCGAACGCGTCGAACAGCCCATCGTGGAAGGTCGCATCGACCAGCTCGGCGTTGCCGTAGCGGTAGCCACTGCGAGCCTTGGGCAGCATGTAAGGAGCGTTCGTCATCGACTCCATGCCGCCGGCGACGACGATCTCGAACTCGCCCGCACGGATCAGCTGGTCGGCCAGCGCGATGGCATCCAGGCCGGACAGGCAGACCTTGTTGATGGTCAGCGCCGGAACGCTCATCGGGATGCCGCCCTTGACCGCGGCCTGGCGGGCGGTGATCTGGCCCTGACCCGCCTGCAGCACGTGGCCCATGATCACGTAGTCGACTTGGTCGCCGCTCACCCCGGAGCGCTCCAGCGCGGCCTCGATCGCGATGCCGCCGAGGTCCATGGCCGAGAGGTCCTTGAAGGCGCCGGACAGCTTGCCGATCGGCGTACGCGCGCCAGCGACGAGAACGGAAGGGTTGTCTGAGCGGGCCACGGGGAGCCTCCGGGTTGGTGCGGCAGGGATGCTTCCACGATAGTTGCCGGGTCACCACCACCCCAAGGGCAGCCCCCGGAGGATCCCGTGCGCATCACCGCCATCGACCACGTCGGCATCGCCGTCGCCGACCTCGACGTCGCGATCGAGCACTACACGAAGGCCTACGGCATGACGTGCGTGCACACCGAGGTCAATGAGGAGCAGGGGGTACGCGAGGCGATGATGGCCGTCGGCGACTCCGGCTCGTTCCTGCAGTTGCTTGCCCCGCTCAGCCCGGACTCCACGATCGGCAAGTTTCTGGACAAGAACGGGCCGGGGATCCAGCAGATGGCTTATCGCGTCGACAACATCGACGAGGTCTGCGGCCACCTGCGCGGGCAGGGGATGCGCCTGCTCTACGACGAGCCCAAGAAGGGCACCGCCGGCTCTCGCGTCAACTTCGTGCACCCCAAGAGCTCCGGCGGCGTCCTCGTGGAGCTCGTGGAGCCGGGACCCGACGGCCTAGGCCACTGAGGCAGGACCTTCGCCGCCGGTGGCGAAGGTGTTACCCATGCGCCGCACCCTGACCTCCCTCGCCGCCGCTGGCTCGCTGCTCCTCGCCGGTGGCGTCGCCGTCGCTGACCCCGTCGGCGTCCCGTTGGTCCCCGTGCCCAGTGCGTCGATCACGTCGGCCAACGTCACCCACGTCGGAACCATCCCGCTCGAGGGCGTCGGCGTCTCGATGGAGGTCCGCAAGGTCGGCAAGCAAGTGCGCGCGTTCGTCAGCGGCGCGGCCGGCCTGTCGATCTACGACGCCACCAACCCCACGGCTCCTCTCCTGCTCGGCCACCTGCCGATCTACAACTGGGAGAACGAGGACATCGCCGTCTCGCAGGACGGCAAAGTGGCGATCCTGACGGAGTTCACTGCGGGTCTCTACTTGCACGTGATTGACGTCAGCGATCCCCACACCCCACGACCGGCGGGAACCATTCCTGGCGGCTCGCACACGGTCGTGTGCGCCGACAAGCCGTGCAACTACCTGTACGGCAGCGAGGGTCAGACCTTCGACATCCGCAACCGCAATAAGCCCGTCAAGCTGTCTCGGGAGTTGTCCTGGGGCGCGCAGCTCGGTGGCCAGGACGGGCACAACCTGCACCAGGACGAGACCGGTCTGTGGATCGCCGACACGAGCCCGCTGGTCGCCTTCCGGCAAATCAAGGGCGACCCGCTGAAGATCGCCCTCGTGGCCACCGGCAGGTCAACCCTCAACACCAACTACCAGCACAACAACATCCGCGTCGGAGCTGCCTCGTACAAGCCTCGCAAGCCCGGGGAGTCCCTCGGCGGTCCCCTGCGGCCGGGTGAGTTGCTACTGGGTAACGGCGAGAGCAACATCGCCAGTCAGTGCCGCTCCGATGCTGGCGCGTTCGCTACCTGGAGCATGGCCGGCTTCGATCAGGGCTTCTCCATGACGCAGATCGACGCCATCCGACCGGTCTCGGGTAACTACATCGACTCCAACCCCGCCGTCAGCCCGATGGACTGCTCGGGGCACTGGTTCACCCAGAAGGCCGCAAAGGACGGCTCCGTCTTGGTCACGGCCGCCTGGTACGAGAACGGCACGCGCTTCCTCAAGGTCAACCCCAAGACCGGCAAGATCCGCCAAGTCGGCTTCTTCCAGCCGGTGCGCGGCGCCACGTCAGAGGCGTTCTGGATGCCCGGCTCCGACGTGGTGTGGACCCTTGACTACCACTCCGGCATCGACATCGTGAAGTACGACCAGTCCGCTCCCGAAGCCAGCACTGCTGCTCTGGACACCTCGTGGGTGAGCAAGGCCAAGACCGTCGACACCTGGGCCAGCATCATGCGCATCGTCTGCCGACAGAAGGGCCAGGCAACTCCAGCCCAGCAGTCGGCGCTCGAACGCGCCGCCCACCACGCGTGAGCCAGCTTTCTACCCGTCGGTAGCATTCGAGGATGAAGCAGATCCTCGAAGCCATCACCTCCGGTGACACCGCCGCCGTTGCCGGCCTCACCGTTCCCGACTCCTACCGCGGCATGGTCGTGCGCAAGGACGAGCAGGGCATGTTCGAGGGCGTCGCCACCCGCGATAAGGACCCGCGCAAGAGCCTGCACCTCGACGAGGTCGCGACTCCCGAGCTCGGCCCAGGCGAGGCGATCGTCGCCGTCATGGCGTCGTCGGTGAACTTCAACACCGTCTGGACGTCCATCTTCGAGCCGGTCTCTACCTTCGGCTTCCTGGAGCGGTACGGCCGGCTGTCCGAGCTCACCAAGCGGCACGACCTGCCCTACCACGTCGTCGGTTCTGACCTGTCCGGCGTCGTCCTGGCGGTCGGACCGGGAGTCACGAAGTGGAAGGCCGGCGACGTGGTCGTCGCGCACTGCCTATCCGTCGAGCTCGAGGATCACCAGGGGCACGACGACTCGATGATGGATCCCCAGCAGCGCATCTGGGGCTTCGAGACCAACTTCGGCGGGCTGGCCGAGATCGCGCTGGTCAAGGCCAACCAGCTCATGCCCAAGCCCGAGCACCTCACCTGGGAGGAGGCGGCGGCTCCGGGACTGGTCAACTCCACCGCCTACCGCCAGCTCGTCAGCCGCAACGGCGGCAACATGAAGCAGGGCGACACGGTC
>JBKJLP010000134.1:0-4698 GCA_046596735.1 Mycobacteriales bacterium
GTGGGACACAGTGATGACGTCGCGGAGGATGCGAGATTCGAACTCGCGAGGGGTTGCCCCCAACACGCTTTCCAAGCGTGCGCCATAGGCCAACTAGGCGAATCCTCCAGGGCCCTCGATGCTAGCGGACCGAACGCAGCGTGCGCTTTTCGTCATGCACGCGAGGTCCCGGAAGGCGGGCGGGGGCCGAGAGGCGATGGGTCAGTTCAAGGAACCCCGCGGGGGGCACCGGCATCGACCACAGGTAGCCCTGGAAGGCGGTGCAACCGAGCGCGCGCATCGCCACCAACTGGGTGGTGGTCTCGACGCCCTCAACGATGGTCTCCAACTGAAGTGACATGGCCAGCGCCACGACCGCCGCGGCGAGCCGCGCGTCGCCGTCGTCCTTCAGGATCGTCGCCACGAAGGCTTTGTCCACCTTCAAGACGTCGACCGGAAGACGCGCCAGATAGCTCAAGGACGAGTAACCGGTCCCGAAGTCGTCGATAGCCAAGCGGACCCCCAGCGCTTTGAGCTCCGCCATGGTTTCCGCCGCGGCCTCTAGGTCGTGGACGAAGACCGACTCGGTGAGCTCCAACGTCAGCAAGCCACCCGGCAGCCCGGACCGGCGCAGGGCCTCCCGGACATGGCCGATGACGGTTCCGTCCATGACCTGGCGGGCTGACACGTTGACGCTCACGTAAAGCGGGGTGGCCCCGCGAGAGGCGTTCCAGCTGGCCACCTGCGCGGTGGCCTCACGGAGCACGTAGTGCCCGATGGCGACGATCATCCCGGTGTCCTCGGCGACCGGTATGAACTCCGATGGGGGCACCAGCCCGAGCTCGGGGTGCTGCCAGCGAACGAGGGCCTCGCAGCCCACCACGTGGTTGAGCTCGACGTCCATGACCGGCTGGTAGTGGACGGTGAGTTCGTCGTTGTCGATGGCCAGTCGGAGATCTCGCTCCAGTCGGCTCCGGGCCTGCAGGTCCACCCGCATGCTGGGGACGAACAGCACAGCGCGTCCCTTGCCGAGCGCCTTGGCCCGGTACATCGCCACATCGGCGTCGCGCAGCAGGTCGTCAGCGCTGCTGCCGGCCGTGGCCTGGCAGATCACGATCCCCGTACTTGCCCCGATCGTCACGACGTGACCGGGCAAGTGGAAAGGCTGGTTCAACGACTGGCGGATCCGCTCGGCGGCGAGCTCGACCTGGTCAGCCGGCGTGCTGCGCAGCAGCACCGCAAACTCGTCTCCACCGAGCCGCGAAAGTACGTCGTCGCGACGCAGGCATCCCACGATGCGCTCGCCGACCGCGCGCAGCAACGCATCGCCGATCGGGTGTCCCAGGGTGTCGTTGACGAGTTTGAAGTCGTCGATGTCGATGAACAGCACACCGGACGCCTGCGCCTCGCGCAGCGAGGTGTCGAGTCGCTCCAGGAAGTAGGTGCGGTTGGGTAGGCCGGTCAAGGCGTCGTGCCGGGCCTGCAGGCTGGCCTCGTGCGCGGCCAACTGCAGTGCTGCGACGGTGCGCGCGTCGTTCAGCGCCAGCCCGGTGTGCTCGGCGAACGACTGGAGCATCTCCTGCTCGCCGTGGCTGTACGTCCGACCGGGACGCCGGGTGGCCACGACCAGGCTGCCGACGACGAGGTCGCCCTGGAACACCGGCGCCGCCATCGACGACTGCACGCCGTCCGCCAAGAAAACCGAGATCGGGTGCTCTCCGCGCGCGTAGTCCTCGGACAGCACCAGCGCCCGCTGGCTGACCGCCTGACCACCGACACCGACGCCGACCGGGGAACGCCGGGAGCTCTCTTGCACTTCGGGAGTGAGGCCGGTGGAAGCCGCGAGGAGGAGGGACGCGGGGTCGTCCGGGTCCAGGAGCCGGAGGCCGGCGATCTCGTCGCCGATGAGCTCGGCCGCGCCGACGACGATGGCCTGGAGGACCTCGTGTAGCGGGCGCCTCGTGGAGATCGAGCGCTGGATCCGGGACAGCCGCACCATCAAGTCCTGCCGTTCGCGCAGCGCGACGAGAAGATCCTGCCGGTGCTGAGCCTCCCGCTCGCTGACCAGCCGCTGCTCACGTTCGTGCTGCAGGGTTCTCTTCGCAGCAAGTGTCAGGCTGAGCACGCGGGCGAAGCCGCGCAGCAAGCTGCGCTCCTCGCTGGTGAACGAGGCCGGTGCCAGTCGGCCGAGCAACAGGCGGCCGCCGGGCAATTCGTCGCAGGCCACGACGAGCACGTCGCAGTCGCCCGCTCCAGGGACCGAGAGCCCAGCCCGCTCGCCCTGAGCCGCCGCCAGCAGGTCCTCGACCGGAACCGCTTCCGCGGAGTACCCAAGGCTCGCCACGACCGAGCCCGCCGACACGATGGCGCCGACGTCTCCTTCAAGAGACTCCACGGCGTGCTCCAGCGCGCGCTGCACCACGTTGGCGTCCGCCGGCAATGAGCTCATCAGCGCCAGCAGCTCGGTGAGCTGCTGCGTCGACCAACTCGCCAGGGAGTTCATGCAATGGCCAGGACAACGAGCGTCTGGTTGTGGAAGCCTCCGACCGCAGAGTTACGCGCGATTTCCCCGTACGTATAAAAGCCGCCCACGGGAGCCGAGCCAGCGTGTTCGGACAGGCGGTCGACTTCCTGCTGGATCCCGACGTCACCGAGGACCCCTCGCCGGGCGATGCAGTCGAACGCGAACAGGCCCAGTGGTGCCTGGCCCGCCAACCCGGAGAGTGCCGACGCGCAGGCCGCGCTGGTAGCGGCCAGCACTGAGTCGCTGTCGCCCTCCATGATCCAGGCCAGTCCGCCCTGGGGGACGCGGGCAATACAGACGAGGGCCCGGGACGCGAAGTCGGCTTCCGCGACCATGCGGACCTCCTCCGTGCTGCGCCTGCTGACGCCGAGCGGATGGGTCAGGGCGAACCTGGTGAAGGCAGCGGGATCCGTCCAGGCGGCGGCGGGGGCGTCGAGGCGGCGCAGGTAGACATCGAGGGCCGGTTCGTCGTCCAACGTGAGGACGTGAACACCGTCGGTCCCGGTGACAACCATGGGCTCGCCGACGCGGCGCCAACCATGCTCCACGCCGATGCCGAACGGTGCATCGGAACCGATGGCTGCGGCGACCACCGAACCCGTCAGGACTGCGTCGTCGTGAAACTGGGAGGTTTTCACCATCCGTAGGTCGTCGCCGGCGCAGCCGCCGACGAGGGGGACTTCGGCCCCGACGACGGAATAAGCCCCGCGGACGATTTCCTCCTGATCCCCTGAGAGACCGTCGCTGAGCACGAGCAGCACACGATGCGCGTTGCCCGCTACCGCCTCGGCGACCCGCGCCACACTGCTTCCTGCTTCGCGCAGTCCGACATCGGTCGCGGAGGCGGAGGCGGTGGCAATCTGGAATCCCGGGCCGCCGAGCACCATGACCACAACCCCGCTGTCACCTGCCCCGCTGCGGGCGATCTCGCCCGCCGTGGAACACCCGATGACCGGGACGTCGCCGGCGCTTGCCCTCAGGGCCGCCAGCAGAGCCGGCAGGTCATAGGCGTCAGAGGCAAACACCACGAGGAGCCGCGGGTCGGCCCGTCCGGCGCGGGCCTCCTGGTAGGCCGCACTGACCGCCGTGGCTGCGTCCAGCTCGCGTGAGGATCCTGCACCCACCCAGCGTTCGATTGGCCGTGTCATGGGCACATCGTCGACCCTCCCCGCCGCAAACTGGTGCCGACAGCGACGAAATGATCACAAAGAGTCACATCGGCTGGCGCGTCTGGCCCTCCCGAGCGGCGGCTAGAGTGACCGCCGACCCCTCGTACGGCGCCCATCTCGCTCAACTCCCCCAGGGCCGGAAGGCAGCAAGGGCAGGCGGGCTCTGGGCGGGTGTGCGGGGGGTCGCCGACGTCCGACGGGAGTCACCGTGAGCCTCGCGCTCTACCGCAAGTACCGACCCGGCAGCTTTGCCGAGGTGCGTGGACAAGAGCACGTCACCGGTCCCCTGATGCAGGCGCTGCGCAACGGCCGCATCCACCACGCCTACCTCTTCAGCGGTCCGCGCGGCTGCGGCAAGACCTCGAGTGCACGCATTCTGGCTCGCTCCCTCAATTGCGAGCAGGGTCCGACGCCCGAGCCGTGCGGGGTCTGCGACTCCTGCGTGGCGCTGGCCCCGATGGGCCCCGGCAGCCTCGACGTCGTCGAGATCGACGCGGCCTCGCACGGTGGCGTCGACGACGCCCGCGACCTGCGCGAGCGGGCGTTCTACGCACCCATCGCGAGCCGCTTCAAGGTCTACATCATCGACGAGGCCCACATGGTCTCGCGGGAGGGCTTCAACGCGCTGCTCAAGTTGGTGGAGGAGCCGCCGGAGTTCTTGCGCTTCGTGTTCGCGACGACGGAGCCGGAGAAGGTCCTCGCGACCATCCGGTCGCGTACGCACCACTACCCCTTCCGGCTGATGCCTCGTACGGAGCTCACGGCGCTGCTCACCGACGTGATTGCCGCGGAGGGCATCACTGTCGACAAGACCGTGCTGCCGCTGGTGGTCCGCGCCGCCGCCGGCTCAGCCCGTGACGGGCTGTCGATCCTGGATCAGGTGCTCGCCTCCGCCGACAACAACGGGGTGAGCCGGGAGGCTGCCGCCGGACTGCTCGGCGTCACTCCGGACACGCTGCTCGACGATGTCGTCGATGGGTTCGCCGCCTGTGACGCGGCCTCGGTCTTCTCCACCGTCGACCAGGT
>JBKJLP010000303.1:0-3986 GCA_046596735.1 Mycobacteriales bacterium
GTCGACCAGGCGCTTGGCGACGTCGTCGACCGTCACGCCGGTCTCCTTGGTGATCTGCCGCAGGTCCACGATGCACTCGTGCGCGACCAGCCCGCCCCGGCCGGTGTAGAGCACCGGGTAGTGCGGCTGCAGTCGCTTGGCGACGTAATTGGCGGTGAGTACAGCAAGCTGCGTCGCCCTGGTGAGCCCGTCCGCCCCCATCAGCCGGACGTACGCCCAGCTGATCGGCAGGATCCCGGCACTGCCGTACGGCGCTCCGCTGATCGGCCCGGGGCCGGTCGCTGGGCCGGCGGCGGGATCCAGCGGGTGGTTCGGCAGGTAGGGCGCCAGGTGGGCGCGGGCCGCGACCGGGCCGACCCCGGGGCCGCCACCGCCGTGCGGGATGCAGAAGGTCTTGTGCAGGTTGAGGTGGCTGACGTCGGCGCCGAAATGCCCCGGCTTGGCCAGGCCCACGAGCGCGTTGAGGTTGGCCCCGTCGACGTACACCTGACCGCCGGCCTCGTGCACCGCCGCGCAGATGTCGGTGATGGTCTCCTCGAAGACGCCGTGCGTGCTCGGGTAGGTCACCATCAGCGCCGCGAGGCTGTCGCGGTGGGCGTCGATCTTGGCGTGCAGGTCGTCGACGTCGACGTCACCGGTCGGGGTGGTCCCCACGACCACCACCTTCATGCCAGCCATGACCGCACTGGCCGCGTTGGTGCCGTGTGCGCTGGCCGGGATCAGACACAGGTCGCGCTGGGTATCGCCGTTGGCCAGGTGGAAGCCACGGATCGCCAGCAGCCCGGCGAGCTCACCCTGTGAGCCGGCATTGGGCTGCAGGCTGCACACGTCGTAGCCGGTGATCTCGCACAACCAGCCGGCCAGATCGTCAATCAGTTGGCGGTAGCCCTCGGCGTGCTGGGTCGGGGTGAACGGGTGCAGCCCGGCAAACTCCGGCCAGGTGACCGCTTCCATCTCGGTGGTCGCGTTGAGCTTCATCGTGCACGAACCGAGCGGGATCATCGTGCGGTCCAGTGCCAGGTCCTTGTCCGACAGCCGGCGCAGGTAGCGCAGCATCGCGGTTTCGCTGTGGTGCGTACGGAAGACCTCGTGGGTCAGGAACAGCTCGGTCCGCGCCAGCGCTTCGGGCAGCCGGTCACTGACGGTGGCGTCCAGCGCGTCCCAGTCCTGGGTCGCTCCCCCGAAGGCCGCCACGACGATGTCGAGGTGGGCCCGGGTGGTGTTCTCGTCAGTCGAGATGCCGATCGTGGTCGCGTCGACGAACCGCAGGTCCACCCCAGCGACCCGAGCCCGCTCGATCACCACGGCGGCGTCGGCCACCTCAATCGTGAGCGTGTCAAAGTAGGTGTCGTGGACGACGCGGGCGCTGCCGGGCAGCGCGGCCGCGAGCAGGGTGGCCATCCGGTGGGTCCGGCGCGCGATGGCAGCCAGCCCGTCCGGACCGTGATAAACGGCGTACATGCCAGCCATGACGGCCAGCAGGACCTGCGCCGTGCAGATGTTGCTGGTGGCCTTCTCGCGGCGAATGTGTTGCTCACGCGTCTGCAGCGCAAGGCGGTAGGCAGCGGCGCCGTCGGCGTCGATGCTCACACCGACCAAGCGGCCCGGCATGCTGCGCTCCAGGCCCTTGCGTACAGCCATGTAGCCGGCGTGCGGACCGCCGAAGCCGAGCGGGACCCCGAAGCGCTGGCTGGTGCCGACGGCGAGATCGGCGCCCATCGCGCCCGGGCTCGTGAGGAGCGTGAGCGCCAGCAGGTCTGCAGCGACGGCGACGACCGCGCCACGCTCGTGGGCTTGTGCGATCACGGCGGTGAGGTCGCGGACGGCACCTGAGCTGCCGGGGTACTGCAGCAGCACGCCGAAGATGTCACCCTCGGGCAGGTCGCCAGACAGGTCCACGACGTTGACGGCGATGCCCAGCGGCTCGGCCCGCGTCTGGATGACCGCGACCGTCTGCGGGTGGCAGTCGGCGTCGACGAGGAACACCGCACCCTCGGGAGCCTTGCTCGCGCGGCGGGCCAACGTCATCGCCTCGGCGGCGGCCGTGGCCTCATCGAGCAGACTGGCGTTGGCGATCGCGAGACCGGTGAGGTCTTCGACCACGGTCTGAAAGTTGAGCAGCGCCTCGAGCCGGCCCTGGCTGATCTCCGGCTGATAGGGCGTGTAGGCGGTGTACCAGGCCGGGTTCTCCATGACGTTGCGCAGGATCACCGGCGGCGTGGTGGTCCCGGAGTAGCCCAGACCGATCATCGGCACGGTGACCCGGTTGCGGGCACCGAGGGCGCGCAACTCGGCCAGCACCTCAGTCTCACTGCGCGCGGCCGGCAGGTGCAGGCCCTCGTGGGCTCGAATCACGTCCGGCACGGCGAGTTCGGTCAGCTCGTCAAGGCTGCCGACCCCGACGACAGCGAGCATCTTGGCGGTCTCGTCGTCGCCGGCCCCGATGTGGCGGGTGGCGAACGGCTGGGTGTGCTCGAGCTCAGTCAGCGAGGGACGGGGATCGGTCATGGAAGGGCTCCTGGGTCACCGGGACGCGCGGGACGGGCCCTCCCCCTCTGTCATGGGGCCTGAGAGCTTCACCGGTGACCCGGTTTGCACCGTCGGCGGGTCGACGAACGACCGCTTTCCAGAGTTGCCTGACCCGCACGGTCCGGTGGCCTGAGAGGTTAATCGGGGAGGATTGCTCCTTCGGCGCCCCACGATGGCGTCGTGGGGACTCTCCCGCGCGGGGTCGTCAGCCTGGCCAGGCTAGCAGCGCAGGCCCGCTCAGGCAGTCGTACGACGGCGCCGGCGACTGGCCAGCTCGTCGTCGGCCACGGTGCTGGCATCGGCAACGACCGCCCCACTCGTGCGCTCGCCGGGGAACTGCGCGAGCGAGCCCTCGACGTCACGCAGCTGACGGCCGACGGCGATCGCGAAGACCGCCTGGCCACCCTGCAGCAGGTCGACGACCTCGTCGGTGCTGGTGCACTCGTAGACGGTGGTGCCGTCGCTCATCAACGTGATCTGGCCCAGGTCCTCGACGCCGCGGGTGCGCAAGGTCGAGATGGCCGTACGGATGTTCTGCAGCGAGATGCCAGCGTCGAGCAACTTCTTGACGATGCGCAGGACGAGGATGTCGCGGAAGGAGTAGAGCCGCTGGGTGCCCGAGCCGGAAGCCTCGCGCACGCTCGGCTCGACGAGGCCGGTGCGGGCCCAGTAGTCGAGTTGGCGGTAGGTGATGCCGGCGGCCGAACAGGCCGTCGGCCCGCGGTAACCGATGTCGGTGGGGGTCGCACCGGGACGCTCGTCGACGGGGAGGTCGTCGAACAGGGTCCCCTGCAGGTTGAGCGGTGCCGGGCGCTGTGCGTCGTCCGGCTGCTCGGGCTGATCGACCACGGGCGCGCCTCCGGTTCTGCCGTACGGTGCGGGGACGGAGCCGCGAGCGGCTCGCGCGTCCGATCACGGGGATCGGTGCGGATCACGGACGGTAGAGAGGACCCTCAACCAGGTCAACGACGTCGGGCGGCGCGTCGTATCCCTCTACCTCTGGTTGAGGCTCAGTCCTGGGCGGTGCCGGGCTCAGGGTGTTCGAAGTCCTCAGGGTTGATGGTGTCGAGGAACTCGCGGAACTTCTCGACCTCGTCTTCTTGCTCGTCCGGGATCGCGATGCCGGCCTCGGTGAGCACGGCCTGGCTGCTGCGAATGGTGGCGCCGGTGCGCATCGCGAGCGCGATCGCGTCCGAGGGGCGGGCGCTCACGGTCGCTCCGCCGCCCAGCAGCAACTCGGCGTAGAAGACCCCGTCGCGTAAGTCGGTGATCGTGACGCACTGCAGCGTGGTGCCAAGCGACTCCAGCAGGTCCCGCATGAGGTCGTGGGTCATCGGGCGAGCGGTGACAATGCCCTGCTGTGCGAAGGCGATCGCGGTCGCCTCGACCGCACCGATCCAGATCGGCAGGTAGCGGTCGCCGTCGATCTCCTTGAGCAGCCGATCGTCCTGCTCAAG
>JBKJLP010000352.1:0-2925 GCA_046596735.1 Mycobacteriales bacterium
TTGTACGCGCGTTTCGCCAGCCGCCAGGACGACTCGCCCTCGATGAAGATGATCGCCGCACTGCGCAACCAGTTTGGTGGGCACGCGGTCACCTCCGCTGCTGGCTCCGTGGAGAAGGGCGCTGACAGCCCCGGCGCCGACGGAACGCCGCCCGATGACTAACACGGGGACCGGGTCGTGCACGTAAGCGCGCTCTCCCTCACCGACTTCCGGTCCTGGTCTGGGCTAGAGATCGCCCTCGACCGAGGTCCCACGGCCCTGATCGGGGCCAACGGGCAGGGCAAAACCAACATCGTCGAGGCGATCGGCTATCTGGCGACGCTCGGCTCGCACCGTGTTGCCACCGACGCACCGCTCGTCCGAGCCGAGTGCCCGCGGGCCGTGGTGCGTGGCAAGGTCGAGCGCGACGGACGACAGACCCTGGTGGAGATCGAGGTCAACCCAGGAGGCGCCAACCGGGCCCGGATCAATCGCTCACCGGTGCCGCGCGCCCGGGAAGTCCTGGGACTCCTACGGACGGTGTTGTTTGCCCCCGAGGACCTGTCGTTGGTGCGCGGCGACCCCTCCGAGCGGCGGCGCTTTCTGGACGATCTCCTGGTCTCTCGCGCGCCGCGGTTTGCCGGCGTACGCACCGATTATGAGCGGGTGCTCAAGCAGCGAAATGCCCTGCTCAAGACCGCCTTTTTGGCTAAACGGTCCGGCGGTGGCGACATGCGCACGCTGGATGTATGGGACGCCCACCTCGCGCAGGCCGGCGCCGAGTTGCTGGCCGCGCGGCTCGAGTTGGTGGACGCGCTGCGGCCGCTCGTCGCCGCGTCCTACCAAGAGGTGTCGGACGGGCAGGGCAAGACCGGCCTGGCCTACAAGTGCTCACTCGGCGAGGCCCTTCCCGACACGCAGGAGCGCGACGTGCTCGCGGCGGCGCTCCTGGCCGAGCTGGCGCGGGTGCGGCCGCAGGAGGTCGAGCGCGGGGTGTCGCTCGTCGGCCCGCACCGCGACGATCTGGTGCTGACGTTGGCCGATCTGCCGGTGAAGGGCTACGCCAGCCACGGCGAGTCTTGGTCGGTCGTGCTGGCGCTGCGCCTGGCGTCCTACGAGCTGCTGCGGTCTGACGGTTCCGCGCAGGACGGGGAGCCGGTGCTCATTCTGGACGACGTTTTCGCCGAGCTCGATGTGGGTCGGCGAGCCCGGTTGGCGGAGTTGGTCAGCGGCGCCGAGCAGGTGTTGGTGACGGCCGCAGTCGCCGACGACGTGCCAGAAGCCTTACGTGGTGGGCGATATGACGTGCACGCGGGAGCGGTGACCCGTGTCCGATGACCCGCAGGGTTCGGACCCGACGCCGCTGAGTGGACCTGACCTTGCGCGCGCTGCGTTGTCCGCGGCTCGTGCGGCGGCGCGCGCCAAGGGCGCGGTGGCGGGTCAGCCGCGACCCAAGCGACGACTGCGGTCGGTCGAGTCCAGCGGCAGCGGTCCGGATGCGCGCGACCCGGTCCTGTTTGGTTCAGCCATCCGCCGCCTGGTCGCCGAGCGCGGCTGGGAGGACACCTCGACCGCGGCTGGAGTGCTGGCCAACTGGGACCGCCTCGTTGGCCCCGAGATCGCCGATCACTGCCGACCGAGCGCGCTCGTCGACGGCGAACTCGTCCTTCAGGCGGAGTCGTCGGCCTGGGCGACCCAGTTGCGCTTGCTGACACGGACGCTGACCCAGCGGCTGACCGAGCAGGTCGGCGCGGGGGTCGTCACGTCGATCGTGGTGCGCGGGCCGGTCCAGCCGGACTGGCGCAAGGGGCCGCGTCGGGTCCAAGGGCCGGGCGCCCGCGGTCCGCGCGACACCTACGGCTGAGCCGACGAGCGGTTGACAGCGATCCGCGCGCTACGCCGACGAAGGACCGGGGCGCGTGGGGGACCACGGCCGAGCATGTGGAGGGCGCCACGGGCGTCCACAGGTGCCCTCCTGCGCCCCGAGGCCCGGAAAGAAGGCTACACTCGTGGTCGGAGAACTCTCGTCCCTGCCGGTGCAGTCAGCTCGTGCAGGTAGCCCGCGCTGAGCGGGAGGAAGCAGAGTGCGCCTTCCATGAGCGACACCCCCATCCCCCCGTTGGCCGCTGATGTGTCGAACTACAGCGCGTCGTCGATCACGGTCCTTGAAGGCCTCGAAGCGGTGCGCAAGCGGCCCGGTATGTACATCGGTTCCACTGGCGAGCGCGGGCTGCACCACCTGGTCTACGAGGTCGTCGACAACGCCGTCGATGAAGCCCTCGCCGGCTACTGCGACACCATCACCGTGACTCTGCTGGCCGACGGCGGCGTGCGGGTCAGCGACAATGGTCGCGGCATCCCCGTCGACATGCACCCCGTCGAGAAGCGCCCGGCGATCGAAGTTGTCCTCACCACGCTGCACGCTGGCGGCAAGTTCGACGGCGAGTCCTATGCCGTGTCCGGTGGCCTGCACGGGGTCGGTGCGGCGGTCGTCAACGCGCTGTCCACCCGGCTCGAGGTCGAGATCCGCCGGGACGGGCGCCGCTGGACCCAGACCTATGAACACTCGGTGCCGACTCCGCTGGTGCAAGCGGACGAAACGCATGAGACCGGGACAACGCTGAGCTTCTGGGCTGACCCGATCATCTTCACCGAGAGCACGACGTACAACCGCGAGACCTTGCACCGGCGGATCCAGGAGATGGCGTTCCTGAACAAGGGCCTGTCCATCACGCTGCGGGACGAGCGCGTTGAGGGTGACGCGGAGCCGTTCGAGGTGATCTTCTGCTACCCGGGCGGGATCGAGGACTTCGTCCGTCACCTCAACAGCAGCAAGAACCCGGTCCACGGCACGGTGATCGGCTTCACCGAGGAGACCCGCTCCGGCATGCGGATGACCGTCGAGGTCGCGATGCAGTGGAACGACTCCTACGCGGAGTCGGTCTA
>JBKJLP010000148.1:0-2938 GCA_046596735.1 Mycobacteriales bacterium
GGGCGGATCTTCAGCGTCGCGTCTTTGTGGAGCGGCAGGCCCTTGTCCTGGATCTCCATCGTCACGATCGCCGCGGTGGTGCCGGGTTGGCGGCGGACGCCGGTGATCTTGCCGACGTTGACGCCCGCGATGCGGACCGGAGAGTTCAGCCGGATCGAGTTGGCCTGCGAGAAGACAGCCTGCACGCGGAAGCCGTGCGTGAACGGCACGTTCTTCGTGAAGCCGAGATACGTCCCGATGACGATGACGACGATGAGGATCGCGCCCACGCGGACGGGGCTGGCCCCTCCGCGCTCACGGCGGCGGATGCGGGAGGCGGCGCGGCGCTCGGACCGGGAGCTCATCGCTGGAGGCTCCTCGTCGTGCGATCCGTGGAGATGCCCTGGTTCCCCGGGACGTTGCCGATGACCTGCTGACCGGGGGTGAAGACCTCGTTCGCGGCCTCGCACTCACGGGTCTGGCCCGGCGAGGCGGTGTTCGGGTACGGGTTGGAGTGCAAGAAGTTGTCGCGGGCCGGGCCGTTGGCGGGAGCGCTGGACGGGCCGCCCTCGTTGTTCGGACCCTGCGGCGTGGCGACGATGATGAACCGCTGGCCGGTGCCGTTCTGGTCGCCGACCGACAGGAGGTTCGAGACGTTGCGGAAGAACAGGGTGCCGTAGTTGCAGACCGTCTGGGCGGGCTTGAGGAACGCGATCGACGGGTTGAGGATCGAGGCGGTGTTGGTGAGGCCTCGGACGCCAAGCTTGACGAGGGGGTCGGTCGCGAAGTCCTGCAGGGTCTTGAAGGTCGGCTCGAGGCGTCGGTTGAGCTCGATCGAGCGCTGGAGCGTGTCGGTGCCGATCGTCAGCGCGGAGGTCAGGATCGGGGCGGCGGTCCGCAGCGACGTGACGCCCGGCTGCAGGTCGGCGAACAGCCCGGCCGAGTTTCGCAGGAACGGCCGCTGCAGCGGCAGGTTGGCGATCGCCGATTCGGCCGCCGGCACGCCGCCGGTGATCGAGTCCTGGATGTACGGCCGGGCGACCTTCGCGAGCGCACCGAACGTCGTGTCGAGGTTGACGAAGAGCGAGGCCTGCTGTTCGGCGACCGGCGCGACCTCCGCAGCGGTCCGCCCGAGCGCGCGGAAGAGCCGATCCAGCCGCGTCTCGGGATCAGAGAGGTTCTGCATGACCGGCACGAGGTTGACCAACAACGGGTTCAGGTCCTGAAGCGCCTGGTTGAGGTCCTTGCCGCGGCCGGCGAAACCCCCGCCGATTTCGCGCAGGTTCGACCGTTGGGCGATGCGTGTCTTGTCGCTGAAGGTGCTCAGCACCTCGTCGAACTCGACCTGCTTCGGCGTGGAAGCGGTGATCGGGATCGTGGCGCCGTCGGGGAAGCCCTCGTCGGACGTGCCCTTCGTGATCTCGACGTACTTCAGGCCGAGGGCGGACTTCGACCGGATGAGGATCGTGGAGTCCTTGGGCAGCGGCTTGATCGTCGTCTCGAGCTTCATGCCCAAGCGAGCCGAGACCGAGCCGTCCGGGTGGTTCACCGGGTCGATCGTCTCGACGACGCCGACGCGGGCACCACCGACGCGCACCTCGTTGCCCTTCACGAGGTTCGCAGCGCTCGGCACGTCGACCTTCAGCGCGTACGTCGGCACGAACGGCAGGCCGCTGTTCGCGTTGTACGCGAGGAACACGGCCACGACGATGACCAGCACCGTCGCCGCGCCGATGAGCACGGGGTTCGCCGCAATCGACGATGAGCCGCGACGCCTCATGAGCCACCCAGCAGGTAGTCGAGGAGCGAGGCGTCGCCGGCCGGCACGGCCTCTGACTCTTGGTCAGTCGCCGGGGCGTCTGTCGCTGCGGGGGCCTTGTCGCCCGCGCCACCGGGAAGGACCGAGGACGGCAGCCGCAGCGGCGCGGCGGCCGGCGTCTGCTTGGCGGATGCCGTCTTCCGGCCGCCGATGTCGGTCGTCTGGCCGAGCGCCTGCTCCGGGCTCATGCCGCGGAGGATCGCCTCGCTGCGAGCCAGCGCCGGCGAGCGGCCCTCGTCCTGTGACGCCAGCGCCTCCCGTGCGGTCGACCGCCGCGTGACCGGAGCGGCGAAGTTCGCGGTGCACGACGGGTCGGTCTTGATCGCGAAGATCGAGCAGGTGTTCACGAGCAGCTGGGCGCGCAGGTAATGGCCGGCCGCGTCGTAGCCGTTGATGGCAGCCACTTGGTAGAAGATGTAGTCCAGCACGCGCTCGATGCCGCCGGTGTCGCGCAGGCTCTCGACGACCTCCTTGAGGTTCTGCGAGAGCGGCAGGCTCGTGGAAGCGAACTTCCGCAGATCCTTGATGATCGGGCGGCTGACGACCAGCGCCTTGCGCCCAGGGACGGACGCGGCTCCGAGCGTCGTCAGCGACGTCGTGGCGGCGGTCGAGAACGGGCCGGTCTGCTTGATCAGCGCGTTGAGGCTTGGGGCGACGGCGCCGAGGTCGGTGAGGACCGGCGTCGCCTGGTCGGACAGGTTGCCGAGCTCGGCCATGGTCGGGCGCAGCTGGGCCAGCAGCTCCGGCAGCAGTTCGAGGTTGCGCTCGAAGTCCTTGCGGCGCTCGGCGACGGCCACGTTGACGTCGCCGGCTTTCGTCACGAAGTCGGCGACCTTGGCGCGCTCGCGGGCGATCGGCGCCAGCGCGGCGTCCGAGTCGCGGGCCAGGTCGGCCAGCACCTGATCCTGCTTGCCGAGGATCTTCAGCACGCGGTCGGTCTCGCGCAGCCCCGGGTTGGCGTTGCGGATGACCTGGCGCAGGTCTTGGCCGCGACCGGCCAGGGCCGTGCCGAACTCGTTGATCAGGATCGAGAGCCGCTGCCGGTAGGGCAGACGCAGCACGTTGTTCACGAGGTCGATGTCGACCGGGCGTGAGGTCTGGGTGGCGGGGAGCAGGAACTGGCCCTTGCCCTTGCCCTCC
>JBKJLP010000070.1:0-3351 GCA_046596735.1 Mycobacteriales bacterium
CGTCCTCTGGGAGGGCGATCTGACCGTGGGCGACAAGACCTCGTCGGGCCGACTGTGGATGACGATGACGGGCGACGTGAGCTTCCGCTGGGCGTTGGACCCGGCCGGGTGGCGTTCCCTCAGCCTGGGCGAGACGCGCCTGGCCCTCGAGCATCCTGACCTGGGGACGCTCGACGTCCCCGGCCGGGTGACCTCGACAGCCGGCTCCGGCATCCTCGAGTCGACGGCTGCAGGAAGCGCGGCGAAGCTCGACGAGCTCGTCGTCCACTGGGTGAACGTCCCGAGCATCGAGCCAGCGGAGCCGCTCGAGTCTCGGACAGCGTCCTGGTCGGGTCGATGGTCCGGAAGCGGCGGCGGCTGGTCGTTCGTGCTGGACGCTCGCGAGGACCACACGCAGGTGGTCGCGGAAGCCAAGGCCACACCGTTCTACGTCGTGACACACACGGGCACGTTCCGCCGAACCGACAAGCAGGAGTTCACGCCGGCTGAGGCCGAGCACGCCCTGGCTGGTCTCCAAGTGGCGCTCTCCTTTGCGCTGGGCCGCTGGGTGGCGCCGACGCTGGCCACCGGCTTCGTCGAGGGCCGACGAGTGTGGGAGCTGTGGAGCACGTGGCGCTGCGAGTCGATGCTGCCGGTCTACTCCTGGTGGGACACGCGTACGGGCGACGACCTGCGAGCGTTCGTCAGCCAGTTCCTCGACGCGTGGGTCGATCCCGACAGGCACTACGTCGTGCGGCACGTCGCCCACCACGTCATCGAGGCGAACCGATCCTCAATGACGCTGGAAGCGCGCATCATGCTGGCCGGCGCCGCGATGGAGTATCTATCCTGGGTCACCTTCGTGATCGGCGGCCTCCGGACGGCGAAGGAGCACAAGCCACGCCGTGCCAGTGACAACCTGCGCGAGCTGCTCGTCCGCGCGGGGGTTCCGGTCGACATCCCCGCCGACCTCGACGCGCTCACGCGGCTGTCGCTGCCCACCGACCAACCGCAGGACGGTCCGACCACCATTGCCTGGGTGCGCAACAAGCTCGTGCATCCCAAGGACGCTCGCGAGCCGTACCGCCTGAAGCACGTCCTGCCGCAGACGTGGCAGCTCCTGATGCACTACAGCGAACTCCTGCTCTTGCACGACGTCGGGTACGCAGGCCTGTACTGCGTCCGCTTCCCGCCCGGCCGGTGGGCGCACGACAGCCAGCCCGTGCCGTGGGCCGGGCCCTGAGAAGACAAGCGACCAGCGCAGAAATGCACACACCGTCGACGCCGCCTCCTAGAGCGCTCGACCGCGTCTGGGTGTGCAGCGAGAAGAGCTGTCCTCATGGTCTAGCCGCCGGTGAGGTCCGCGCAGGCCACTCCGACGTCAGCGGTTTGCACCCCTCAACCAGGACTACCGACCCTCGTCGGTGACAGCGACACCCTTGCCCGTCGCACGACAAGGGAGAGAAGGGACACCGAGAATGCGGACGGTTGTCACATCTGCCCACCCTTGGCGGGGGGGGCGACGGCCAGTCTGGCTGCCGACGTCGTAAACCACCGTGCACGCCGCATCGGTCGCAACTAGGGGGCGGCCCGTGAGCGGCGGAGCTGACCGCCGCGTGGCAGCCAACTCGACGGTCAGGCGCGACCTCGGCGAACGCCAGCGTAGTGCCAAACCCCTCCTGACCTGGAGGTATGTACGTCTGCGAGTACCTGCGAACACCGCCTGGCGATCCTGCAAGCGTGGGGTCGGCGGTTCGAACCCGCCCCTGACCACCCCATCACACCCCTCCTGACCTCGGCGAGCCGGACGACGAGGTGGCCGAGTGGGCCGCGGAGCGCCGGCTCCCTCAGTAAGGTCACGTCGTGACCGACGACCCCAGGCTGGCCGCTGAGCAGCGCGCCCGGGTCGAGATCGACGGGCAGCTCGCTGCTGCGGGCTGGGCCGTGGGCGACCGCAAGGACCTCAACCCCTTCATCCCGAGCGCGGTGCGAGAGGTCATCATGGCCCCCGGTCACGGGCGAGCCGACTACGCGCTGTACCTCGACCGGGAGGTCGTCGGCGTGATCGAGGCCAAGCCCGCCGGGACGCCGCTGTCCGGGGTGGAGTGGCAGAGCGCGATGTACGCCGCCGGTCTGCCCGACAGCGCCCGCAAGCGGCTGCACGACGGCAAGCTCCCCTTCGTCTTCGAGGCGAACGGCGTCGAGACCCACTTCACCAACGGCTACGACCCCGAGCCGCGGGCCAGGCTGTTCACCGGCTTCCCGCGCCCCGAGACCCTACAGCGCTGGATCCGCGACGCCGAGGCCGAACCCGAGCACCCAACCTGGCGTGCCAAGGTGCAGCACATGCCAGCCCTCGACACCGCGGCCCTCCGACCAGCGCAGATCACCGCCGTACAGGGGATTGAGAGGTCCCTAGCCGAGCAGCGCTACTCCCGCAGCCTCGTGCAGATGGCGACCGGGGCGGGGAAGACGTTCACGGCGGTGACGGAGTCGTACCGGCTGCTCAAGCACGGCGGGTTCAACCGGATCCTGTTTCTGGTCGACCGCAACAACCTCGGCGACCAGACGCTGCGGGAGTTCCGCGACTACACGACACCCGACGACGGGCGCAAGCTGACCGAGCTCTACAACGTCGACAAGCTCACCGGTGCCGGCATGGTCGGCTCGAGCAAAGTCGTCATCAGCACCATCCAACGGGTCTTCAAGGTGCTCTCGGGCGAGGAGGTGCCCGACACTGACGACCCGCAGCTCGACGGCGCGGTGCCCGACAAGCCGGTGACGGTGACCTACTCCCCCGACCTGCCGCCCGAAGCGTTCGACCTGATCATCGTCGACGAGTGCCATCGCAGCATCTACGGCACCTGGCGCGGCGTGCTGACCTACTTCGACGCGCACATCGTCGGGCTCACCGCCACGCCGACCAAGCAGACCTTCGGCTTCTTCGAGCAGAACCTGGTCAGCGAGTACACCTTCTCCGAGTCGGTCGCCGACGGAGTCAACGTCGACTTCGACGTCTACCGCATCAAGACTGAAATCTCCGAGCGGGGCGGCATGGTCGAGGCCGGCCCCTCCATCCCCAAGCGCGACCGGCGCACCCGCAAGCTGCGGATGGAGGCGCTCGATGAGGACCTCATCTACGCCAGCACGCAACTGGAGCGAGCCGTCACCGCGCCCAACCAGATCCGCACCGTGTTGGAGACCTTCCGCGACCGGCTGTTCACCGAGATCTTCCCCGGTCGCAGCACCGTGCCCAAGACGCTGATCTTCGCCAAGGACGACAGCCACGCCGAGGACGTTGTCGAGATCGTGCGCGCCGAGTTCGGCAAGGGGAACGACTTCTGTCAGAAGATCACGTACCGCACGACGGGC
>JBKJLP010000208.1:0-8425 GCA_046596735.1 Mycobacteriales bacterium
CGCTACATCGCGCACAACGGCGAGATCAACACCGTGCGAGGCAACCGCAACTGGATGCGGGCTCGTGAGGCCCTGCTGCGCGGACCGGCCGAACTGCCCGACGACATGAGCCGGCTGTTTCCGATCTGCACCCCTGGTGCCTCCGACAGCGCCACCCTCGACGAGGTGCTCGAGCTGCTGCACATGGCCGGGCGCACGTTGCCGCACGCGGTGCTCATGATGATCCCAGAGGCCTGGGAGAACGCCCCCGACATGGACCAGGCCAGGCGCGACTTCTACTCCTTCCACTCCACCGTGATGGAGCCCTGGGATGGCCCGGCATGCGTCACGTTCACCGATGGCTCGCTGATCGGCGCGGTCCTGGACCGCAACGGGTTGCGACCGGCGCGTTGGTGGGAGACGACGGACGGCCGGGTCATTTTGGCCTCGGAAGTTGGTGTCCTGGACATCCCCGCGGCGCGCATCGTGCGCAAGGGCCGGCTGCAGCCGGGCAAGATGTTCCTCGTCGACACCGCGCGCGGCCGCATCGTCGACGACGAGGAAATCAAAGGCGAGCTCGCGGCGGAACACCCGTACGGCGACTGGCTGCACAGCGGCCTGCTTCAGCTCGGCGACCTGCCGGACCGGGAACACAAGGTCTTCTCGCACGAGTCCGTGATCCGTCGCCAGCAGACCTTCGGCTACACCGAGGAAGAGCTGCGGATCCTGCTCACCCCCATGGCCCGCACCGGCGGTGAGGCGTTGGGCTCCATGGGTACGGACACGCCGGTCGCCGTGCTGTCGCAGCGACCGCGGCTGCTGTTCGACTACTTCAGCCAGCTGTTCGCGCAGGTGACCAACCCGCCGCTCGATGCCATCCGCGAGGAGTTGGTGACGTCGCTCATCGGCTCCATTGGGCCGGAGCAAAACCTGCTCACCCCGTCGGCGGCCTCCTGTCGCCAGATCGTCGTCCCGTTCCCGGTCATCGACAACGACGAGCTCGCCAAAATCACCCACATCAACGAGGATGGCGATCTGCCGGGCTTCTCCGCCGTCACGGTCAAGGGGCTCTATCCGGTCAACGGTGGGGGAGAGGCTCTGCGCGACGCTCTTGACCGAGTTCGGCGCGAGGTGTCCACGGCCATCTCGGCGGGGGCGCGGATCATCGTGCTGTCGGACCGCGACTCGACCGCGCATATGGCCCCGATCCCGTCACTGCTACTCACCAGTGCGGTGCACCACCACCTGATCAGGGAGAAGGCCCGCACCCGGGTGGGACTCGTGGTGGAGGCGGGCGACGCGCGCGAGGTGCACCACATCGCCCTGCTCATCGGCTACGGCGCTGCTGCGGTCAACCCGTACCTCGGTTTCGAGACGATCGAAGACCTCATCGCTACGGGGACGCTGACGGGCGTCGAGGTCACGGTTGCGCTAAAGAACTACATCAAGGCGCTCGGCAAGGGTGTGCTGAAGGTGATGTCCAAGATGGGCATCTCGACGCTCGCGCCCTACACCGGCGCGCAGGTCTTCGAAGCGCTCGGCTTGTCGCACGAACTGGTCGAGGAGTACTTCACCGGGACGACGTCGCGGCTCGGGGGCATCGGCCTGCCGGTCATCGCCGAGGAGGTCGCTGCTCGGCACGCCAAGGCCTACCCGGCCAATCCGACCGAACGCGCCCACCGCACCCTGGAGATCGGCGGGGAGTACCAGTGGCGTCGCGAGGGCGAGATCCACCTGTTCAACCCGGAGACGGTCTTCAACCTGCAGCACTCCACCCGTGCGCAGAAGTACGACGTCTTCCAGCAGTACACCGCCAAGGTTGATGAGCTTTCCGCCCAAGCGGGCACGTTGCGCGGCCTGTTCCGCTTCCGCGAAGGACTTCGCCCGCCGGTGCCGATCGACGAGGTCGAACCGGTGAGCGAGATCGTCACCCGCTTCAACACCGGCGCCATGTCGTACGGCTCCATTTCGATGGAGGCCCACGAGACGCTGGCCATCGCGATGAACCAGCTCGGGGGTCGCAGCAACACCGGCGAGGGCGGCGAAGACGCCGAGCGGCTCTACGACCCGCAGCGGCGCAGCGCCATCAAGCAGGTTGCCTCGGGCCGTTTCGGCGTCACGAGTGAATACCTGCTCAACGCCAACGACATTCAGATCAAGATGGCTCAAGGCGCCAAGCCTGGAGAGGGTGGTCAGCTGCCTGGCCACAAGGTCTACCCGTGGGTCGCTAAGACCCGCTACTCCACCCCTGGTGTTGGCCTCATCTCACCGCCGCCGCACCACGACATCTATTCGATCGAAGACCTCGCTCAGCTGATCCACGACCTGAAAAACGCCAACCGTGATGCGCGCATCCACGTCAAGCTGGTGGCCGAGGTCGGCGTCGGCACCGTCGCGGCAGGGGTCTCGAAGGCACACGCCGATGTGGTGCTCATCTCCGGCCATGACGGAGGCACCGGTGCATCGCCACTTACCTCGCTCAAGCATGCCGGAGCGCCGTGGGAACTCGGTCTCGCTGAGACCCAACAGACCCTGCTGCTCAACGGCTTGCGTGATCGTGTCGTGGTCCAGGTCGACGGCCAGCTGAAGACGGGCCGCGATGTCGTCATCGGGGCACTTCTTGGCGCCGAGGAGTACGGCTTCGCGACGGCGCCGCTGGTCGTGAGCGGCTGCATCATGATGCGCGTCTGCCACCTCGACACCTGCCCGGTCGGCGTCGCCACCCAAAATCCCGAGCTACGCAAGAAGTTTTCCGGCAAGGCCGAATACATCGTCACCTTCTTTGAATACATCGCCCAGGAGGTGCGCGAGATCCTGGCCGCGCTCGGGTTCCGTTCGCTGCAGGAGGCCATCGGTCAGGTTGGTGTCCTCGACATGCAGAAGGCCGTCGAGCATTGGAAGGCCGCCGGGCTCGACCTCGAGCCGATTCTGCACCAGCCCGACGTCCCCGCTGGGACGGCCCTGACCTGCACACGCAAGCAAGACCATGGGCTGGACGCCGCGCTGGACAACACCCTGATCGCTCTTGCCGAGGCCGCCATCACCGATGGCAAGCCGGTGCGCATCGAGTTGCCGATCCGCAACGTCAACCGCACCGTCGGCACCATGCTGGGCGCTGAGGTCACCCGTCGCTACCGCGGCGCCGGCCTGCCCGAAGGCACGATCGACATCACGTTGACCGGTTCGGCGGGACAGTCTCTGGGTGCGTTCCTGCCCAAGGGCATCACGCTCCGCCTGTACGGCGACGCCAACGACTACGTCGGTAAGGGCCTTTCGGGTGGGCGGGTCGTCGTACGCCCCGATGTGGACGCGGGCTTCCCTGCGCAGGACAACGTCATCGCCGGCAACACGCTGCTCTACGGCGCGACCGCCGGTTCGCTGTTCGTCCGAGGCAAGGTGGGCGAGCGTTTCTGCGTACGCAACTCGGGTGCGACCGCCGTGGTCGAAGGCGTGGGCGACCACGCCTGCGAATACATGACCGGTGGGCGCGTGGCGATCGTCGGCCCGACGGGACGCAACGTCGCGGCCGGGATGAGTGGCGGAGTCGCCTACGTGCTCGATCTGGTCGAGGTCCTGGTCAACCGCGAGATGGTTGACCTTGAGCCGCTGGCGGAGGGCGACATCGAAACGTTGCGGCAGATGCTCAGCGACCACGCCGAAGAGACCGGTTCCCCGGTCGCCCAGGCCCTGCTGGACCAGCCGGCCTGGACCCGCTTCACCAAGGTAATGCCGCGCGACTACAAGAAGGTAATGCTCGCGATGGAGCAGGCCCGACGTGACGGCACTGATGTCAACGAGGCCGTCATGGCCGCGAGCAAGGGCTGACGCAACATGGCTGACCCCACCGGTTTCCTCAAGCACGGTCGCGAGCTGCCCACCCGGCGGCCCGTCGACGTGCGCATCCTGGACTGGAAGGAGGTCTACGAGGACTTCCCCGCGGACCACCTGCATGACCAGGCCGGACGCTGCATGGACTGCGGGATTCCCTTCTGCCACAGCGGCTGCCCGCTGGGCAACCTCATCCCGGAGTGGAACGACCTGGTCTGGCGCAACGACTGGTCGGAGGCGGGTGAGCGCTTGCATGCGACCAACAACTTCCCCGAGTTCACCGGCCGCTTGTGCCCCGCCCCGTGCGAGGCGGCCTGCGTGCTCGGCATCAACGATGACGCGGTGACGATCAAGCAGGTCGAGGTCGAGATTGCCGATCGGATGTGGTCCGACGACGTCGTCGCTCCGGTGCTGCCGGCCGTGCGCACGGGTAAGCGGGTGGCGGTCGTCGGATCCGGACCCGCAGGCCTTGCCGCCGCGCAGCAACTGACGCGCGCTGGGCACGACGTGACGGTCTACGACCGGCAGGCCCGCATCGGCGGACTCCTGCGTTACGGCATCCCCGAGTTCAAGATGGAGAAGGCGGTGCTGGACCGTCGCCTCGACCAGATGCGTGCGGAGGGCACACAGTTCCGACCCGGCGTCGACGTGGGTGTCGACCTGTCCGCGCAGGAGCTCACCTCCACTCACGACGCGGTAGTTCTGGCTGGCGGTGCGACGGTGCCAAGGGATCTGCCGGCGCCAGGCCGCGACCTCGAGGGCATCCACGCGGCGATGGATTACCTCAAGCCGGCCAACGAGGTGCAGGAGGGATCACGCGAGGACTGGCCGATCACGGCGCAGGGCAAAGACGTCGTCATCATCGGCGGCGGCGACACCGGGGCCGACTGTCTCGGGACGGCTCACCGCCAGGGCGCTCGGTCCGTGCACCAGCTCGAGATCATGCCGATGCCGCCGGGCGCCCGGGCAGATTCGACGCCCTGGCCGACCTGGCCGCTGATGCTGCGCACCAGCAGTGCTCATGAGGAAGGCGGCGAGCGCGTTTTCTCCGTCAACACGGTGCGGTTCGTCGGCAACGACGGGAAGTTGACCGGTCTTGAGCTCGTCGACGTGGAGATGGTCGAGGGCCGCTTCGTGCCGATGGAGGGCACCAACCGGGTGCTGTCCGCACAGCTCGTGCTTCTGGCGATGGGCTTCCTTGGACCGCAGGGCGAAGGTCTGCTCGCTGACCTCGGGGTCGAGCTGGACCAACGCAGCAACGTCGTGCGCGACGAGGCGTGGGCGACCAACGTCGCTGACGTCTTCGTCTGCGGTGACATGGGACGTGGACAGTCGCTGATCGTGTGGGCGATTGCCGAGGGCCGGGCCGCCGCCGCCGCCGTCGACCGGCACCTCATGGGCACGACGCAACTCCCGTCGCCGATCGTTCCGACGAGCCGCTGACCAGCGACCTAGGCTCGACCGAGTGAAGCGACGCGCAAAGATCGTCTGCACCCTCGGACCAGCGACCCACTCCTACGAAGGGGTCCGGGCGCTGGTCTACGCCGGTATGGACGTCGCCCGGCTGAACTTCTCGCACGGCAGCCATGAGCAGCACCGCGAGGCCTACACCTGGGTACGGATGGCATCGGACGAGTCCGGGCGCGGCGTTGGCGTCCTGGCCGACCTGCAGGGCCCCAAAATTCGGTTGGGTCGCTTCGCGGCCGGCCCGACCGTATGGGCGACCGGCGACCACGTCACCATCACCACTGAGGCTATCGAGGGCACGCCGACTCGGGTCTCGACGACCTACGCAGGCCTCGCCGAAGATCTCTCGGTCGACGACCGCGTTCTGGTCGACGACGGTCGGGTTGGGCTCAAGGTGGTCGCCGTGGAGGGCTCGGACGTTCATCTGGTCGTGACCGAGGGCGGTCCGGTCAGCAACAACAAAGGGCTTTCGCTGCCCGGCATCCCGGTCAATGTCCCGGCGCTGTCAGAAAAGGACATCGACGATCTCCGCTTTGCGCTGAGTCTGCGGGTCGACCTCGTCGCGCTTTCCTTCGTCCGTTCGCCCGCCGACCTGCTCGACGTGCATCGGGTGATGGACGAGCACTCCACCCGACTGCCGGTGCTGGCCAAGATCGAAAAGCCGCAGGCCGTCGACAACCTCGAGGCCATCGTCGAGGCGTTCGACGGCATCATGGTCGCCCGCGGAGATCTGGGCGTGGAGATGCCGCTCGAACGCGTACCGATTGTGCAAAAGCGGGCGATTCAGGCGGCTCGCGAGCGGGCGAAGCCGGTCATCGTTGCTACCCAGATGCTCGACTCCATGATGAGCGCCTCCCGGCCCACGCGGGCCGAGGCGAGTGACGTCGCCAACGCCGTCCTCGACGGCGCGGACGCGGTGATGCTGTCCGGGGAGACGAGCATCGGGAGCTACCCGGTGGAGTCCGTTGCCACGATGGCTCGCATCGTCGTGGCCGCCGAAGAAGAGTTGGCGATGGTGCCGCCCGTGGAGCACCAGCCCACCACCGTGAGCGAAGCCATCGCCAAAGCAGCGGCTGAGGTGGGCCGCAGCGTCAAGGCGTCGGCGCTGGTGGCCTTCACCCAGTCGGGGACGACCGCACGGCTGCTCGCCGAGCACCGTTCACCGATCCCGCTGCTCGCTTTCACTCCGGTTGCCGACGTACGCAGCCAACTTGCTCTGACGTGGGGCGTCGAGACGTTCCTCGTCCCGTCCGTACGCCACACCGACGACATGGTCGGTCAGGTCGACAGCGCCATGCTCGAGCTGGGACGGATGCAAAAGGGTGAGCTCATCACCATCGTGGCCGGGAGTCCTCCGGCCACCAGCGGATCGACCAACGCCATGCGGGTGCACCGCTTGGGCGACTGGGTGCGGCCGAGTTCCGTACGTACGAGGGCTAACGACCCGCGTGACGCAGAGAGCGGGGACTAGCAAGATTCAGAGGTGCGCGAGTCCGTCCAGGCGCGCTGCGAGGAACGCGCGTTCGGTCTCGTTGGTCGCCAGGAGCAAGGCTTCGCGGTAGGCCTGTCGCGCCGCTGTCATGCGACCGAGGCGGCTGAGCAGGTCGGCGCGGGCGGCTGGCAAGTAGTGGTAGGTCGCGAGGGTCGGCTCGGCGCAGAGCGCATCGAGGGCGGCCAGGCCCGCAGCCGGTCCGACGGCAAAGCCGATAGCGACCGCGCGGTTGAGGCGGACCACGGGTGAGGCCCAACGTCCCTCGAGCAGCGCATAGAGGGCAGCGATCTCGCCCCAGTCCGTGTCCTCCCAGCGCAGCGCATCTGCATGGACGGCAGCGATCGCGGCCTGCAGGGCGTAGCGCCCTGGTGGACCAGCCTGCAGTGCGACGCGGGTCAGCGCCACGCCTTCGTCGATGGCGTCGCGATCCCACCGGGTGCGGTCCTGATCGGCGAGCAGCAGGAGACGACCATCGGCGTCCACACGTGAACCCGCGCGGGCGGCCGTCAGCACAATGAGCGCCAGCAGTCCGGTGACCTCTGGTCCCGGGAGCAACTCGTGCAGCATCCGCGCCAGGTCCAGCGCTCGATCGACCAGGTCATGTCGTACGAGGTGCTCCCCGGCCGGCGCTGCATGTCCGGTGGTGAAGAGCAGGTGGATGGCCGCAAGCACTGCATCAAGGCGCTCGGGTAGGTCGGGTCCGGCCGGGATGCGGTAGGCGATTCCGGCTTGCGCGATCTTCTTCTTCGCGCGGGTGATGCGCGCGGCCATCGTGGACTCACTCACGAGGAAGGCGCTGGCAACCTCTGCCGTCGACAGTCCGCACAGCAGGCGCAGGGACAGTGCGACCTGCGCCTGCGGTGCGAGCGCCGGGTGGCAACAGGTAAAAACGAGGCGTAGCCGGTCGTCCGGGAACGGATCCTCCGAAGGATCGGTGACCGGCTCGATCAGTAAGGGCAACGTGCGTCGCAGCGTGGCCTCGCGGCGCAGGAGATCCAGCGCCCGGTTGCGCGCGGCGGTCGTGAGCCACGCGCCAGGGTTGCGGGGTACGCCGTCCCGGGGCCAGGAAAGAACCGCAGTCGCGAAAACGTCCTGCACGCATTCCTGGGCGAGATCGAGATCGCGGGTGACGCGCACCGTCGAGGCAAGCACGGCGGCCCACTCTCGACGGTGCGCGGACTCCAGCGCAGCTTGGGTCAGCTGAAGACCACAACCGGACGGACCTCGACGCCACCGAAGGGCATCGGGACGTCCTTCGCCACGGCGATGGCGGCATCCAAGTCCGGCGCTTCCACCATGTAGTACCCGCCAAGGGCCTCCTTGGTTTCGGTAAACGGTCCGTCGGTCACGGCGAAACCGTCCGCAGTCGGCCTGATCGAGGTCGCCATGTCCGTGCCGTGGAGCGCGTTGCCGCCAACGAGGGCCGGGCCATGCTTCTCACCGAAAGCGTTGTGCTCGACCATCATCTTGTCCATGAGCGTCGGGTCGGCTGCAGCGGCGTTCTCGTCGCCGTAGATAAGGACCAGGTACTGAGCCATGCAGATCTCCTTCGTCGTGGCCCGCGAGCCGGGCCCTCATCATGACGACGAACGGGCCGGCTCCGCATCGACAGCTTCGGGCGAGCGATCTGCTGGCGGTGCCCCCGGTGGGATTCGAACC
>JBKJLP010000353.1:0-4623 GCA_046596735.1 Mycobacteriales bacterium
GATGCTCCAGGTCACCGCCCCGATGCAGAGCAACGACGCGAGCACGGCGACCGACGAGGCCACCGGCTACGACCGTTACCAGTGCGAGGCGCCGCGCTGCGCTGTCGTGCCGTTCATCTACAAGCCGGCTAAGGGCGTCAAGGCCGACATCGCGATGAGCCTGTCCTGGGCCGGCGCCGCGAGCGACTTTGACCTGTACCTGATGCAGATCGACAAGACCGGCCGCACCAAGCTCCTGAACTGCGGTGGCACTGCCGGTACTACCGAGAAGATCTTCATCCCGGCTGGGACGCTGAAGAACGGCAAGACCTACGCGATGCTGGTCGACTTCTATCGCACGCCCGGTGAGAAGATCACCGCCGAATTGACGATGCCCGGCACAGACTCGACCGCCAAGACGGTCCCGGCCAACGTGGACGCCCTCGGTAACGTCAACTGCACCCGCTAACACCTACGTACGACCAGAGGCCGTCCCTTCGGGGGGCGGCCTCTCGTCATGGGGCAGGACATCTGCCGCCGACGGCGAAGTCATCAGGGGACTGCACCGAAAGGACTCGCCATGAGCCGCACCAGAACCCTCCTGCTCACCGGACTGCTGGCTGTCGTTGCCGCGGGATCGCTCGCCCCCGCGCAGGCGGCGACACCGAAGCCCTTCACCGGCTCGACGCCGTTCCACGACGCGACCCCGGACCCGACGGGTAACAGCGCGGCCACGGACAAAGAGCACTGCAAGGGCGAGTTGCCTCGCGAGAAGCCGGTGGAGCTCAAGGTCAAGGACCCCGGCGTCGTGACGGTGTCGATCAGCGGTTACCAGGGTGACTGGACGCTGATGATCACCGACCCCGCTGGCAAGCTGCTCGGCGGTGCTGACGTCAACCCGCCGGACTTCGAGAACGCGGTCGTCACGCTCAAGAAGCCGGGGACAATCTTGATGTACCCGTGCAACCTGGTCGGCACCTTCGACGCCACGTTGAGCTGGGCCTACCGCTACAAGAAGCCCTAACCGCAACGACAGTTGCTCGTTTATGTCGACAACGCCAGGCCCTCTCTCAGGAGTTCATGATGCGCACCCGTCTTGCCCTCGTCGCCGCAGCACTCGGAGCACTCTCGCTGGCGGCCCCGTCGGCCCTGGCTGCGCCAGCGCCCGCCACGCTGGACGGCAAGAAGGTCAGCAAGCTCCAGCTCATCGCTGACGCCAAGACGCAGGCCAATGCCGCCGACATCGCCTCCTCGACCCGCGTGCAGTGCGAGGACCCGAGGTGCTCGGCGCTGCCCTTCGTCTACGCGCCGGCGAAGGGCGCCTCCGGCGATGTCCTGTTCACGGTGACGTGGACCAATCCCGGAAGCGACATCGACCTCTACGTCGTCGAGCAGGCCAAGAGCAGCCGGGTCAAGGTTGCTAACTGCGGCGGGAGCGGCGGCACGTCGGAGAAGGTCTTCCTGCCGGCGGGGACGCTGAAGAAGGGCAAGACCTACGCGCTCATCGCGGACTTTTTCCTCACGTCGGGAGAGAAGGTCACGAGCACGGTCGAACTCGGCGCTCCGAACACCGTGTCGACGACCTTCCCGGCGCAGACCGACACCGTGTCCGTGAACTGCACCCGTTAGCCGCTTCCTCGTACACCCTCAGCATGTGTCAGGTCCGTAACAGGTCCGCAGAGGGAGGAGGAGAAGTCGGGGCAGCCGGGGAAGTACAGGGGAAGACACCCGCTATCGCTAGGAGTCCCCATGCGTACCCGCCTTGCCTTGGCCGCCGCTCTGCTCGGCGTTCTCGCCCTCGCGCTACCGACAGCCCTCGCCGCACCCGCGCCGCCGACGCTGGACGGCAAGAAGGTCACCAAACTCACGCTGAAGGCTGACGCCCCGATGCAGTCCAACGACGCGAGCCTCGTCGGAGACGACGCCACCGGTTACGACCGCTACCAGTGCGAGGCGCCGCGCTGCGCCGTCGTGCCGTTCATCTACAAGCCGGCCAAGGGCGTCAAGGCCGACATCGCGATGAGCCTCACCTGGACTGGGGTCGCTAGCGACTTCGATCTTTACCTGATGCAGATCGACAAGACCGGCCGCACCAAGTTGCTCAACTGCGGTGGCTTCTATGGAACGAGTGAGAAGATCTTCGTCCCGGCCGGCACTCTCAAGAGTGGGAAGACGTACGCGATGATGGTCGACTTCTACCGCACGCCCGGTGAGAAGGTCACCGCCGAGTTGACGATGCCGGGCAAGGACACGACGTCCAAGGCCGTGCCGGCCAATGTCGATGACCTGACCAACCTCAACTGCGTGCAGTAACCCGTTGCTGGGGTTACGGACGGTGCGGCAGCAGGACCGTCCGTAGGCGTCCCACGTCGGCCATGCGTCGCTCGGCCAGCCGGTCAGCGGCAACTGCGGGCGGCACGCCTTCGGTGTCTGCTGTCCGGAAGATCCGTAGCGTCGTGTCGTAGATCAGGGCCGCCTTGGCCTTGGCCCGCTCGAAGCGGAAACCCTCGATCTCGTCGGCGACCTGCACCAGGCCCCCGGCGTTCGCGACATAGTCCGGCGTGTAGAGGATGCCGCGGTCGGCGAGCACCTTCTCCAGGCCCGGGTGAGCCAGCTGGTTGTTCGCGGCGCCGCACACGATCTTGGCCTTCAGCGTCGTTGCGAGCTTGTCGGTGATCACCCCACCAAGGGCGCACGGCGCGTAGACGTCACAGTCGCTGCCCGGTAGATCAGCGACATCGGCGACGCGTACGTCTGGGAAAGCGCCGGTGATCCGCTCCACAGCGGCCGCGTTGACGTCGCTGACGACGACCTGCGCGCCGTCTTCGACCAGGTGCTCGACGAGGTGGTGACCGACCTTGCCAACGCCCTCGACGGCGACGGTGCGGCCGTGCAGAGTCGGGGCGCCCCAGGCGTGCTCGGCAGCAGCGCGCATCGCCTGGAAGACACCGAAGGCGGTCAACACCGCGCTGTCACCGGCACCCCCGTGCTCGGGTGAGCGGCCGGTGACGTAGGACGACTCCTTGGCGATGACGTCCATGTCCTGGACGTACGTGCCGACGTCGCAGGCCGTGTAGTAACGACCACCGAGCGACTCGACGAACCGGCCGTACGCCCGCAAGAGCGCCTCGGTCTTGTCCTTGCTCGGGTCGCCGAGGATGACGGCTTTGCCGCCGCCGAGGTCGATACCGGCGCAGGCGGCCTTGTAGGCCATGGCTTTGCTGAGGGCGAGCACATCGCTCAGCGCCGCAGCCTCGTCGGCGTAGGGGTAGAAGCGCGTGCCGCCCAACGCCGGGCCCAGCGCAGTGGAGTAGATCGCGATGATCGCCTTGAGCCCGCTGGCCCGGTCCTGGCAGAACACCACCTGCTCGTGCCCTGCATCCTTGAGGTGATCAGTTCGGTCGAAGACGCCCATGCTCGGGACTGTAGCGAGGGCTGACCCACACGGCACCTGAGCGGATGCGTGCGACGATGCCGAGGTGACGGCGTACGTGGCGCATCTGCGGGTCTATGAACCGCTGGCGGCCTTCGACGGTCCGGAGCGGCGGCGCTGGGATGCCTACCTGCAGGCGGGCAATATCCCCTCCGTCGCTGGTGGTCTGGAGATGGAGCAGGCTGCCGGCGTCCGCGCGCTCATCGGTCGACCGCCGACGTACGTCCCCGTTCTGGGCGAGCACGCCTACGTCACCGAGGTCGACGGCGTGACGCTGCTGTGCCCGTGGCGGACGCGGCTGCGGTCTTGCGAGGCGAGCGGCGACTTCCGCGATCTGCTGCCGGACGAGCTGGCCGACGTCTTCATCCCGCGGCCGGTGGCCGAGGTCGCGGAGGACGAGGTCGAGCAGTGGCGGCTGGACAATCCGGACCTGCACACCCACATCCAGACCTGCACGTGGCAGGTGCCGCTGCGCTGGTTCGTCCTCGTCGAGCCGGACGAGCGCGCCTGGTCGGTCGGCACGCCGGCGGTCGGGACGACCCGGGTCACCGGCCGGTCACTCGTCTACCGCACCGCGATGTCACGAGCCCGCCGACGTACGGCCCGCGCGCTGGCCGTGTTGCGCGCGACGCTGGAGGACTCGATGGTCACCGCTGCGGTGGAAGACCTGGGCCGCTGGCTCGAGGAGTTTCACCCGCGGGCGATGGTCGAGCTCGACTACGGCGGGCTGGTCCACCTGCTCGACGACGCGGCACTCGGTCAGGACGAATCAGCCCGCGACGTCGCCGAGGCGCTCGCCGCGCTGACCGACGGTGACGCCACCCGGGCCGGGATGGCCTACGGGCGGGTCACCGCGCGAATGAAGGCGCTGCAGGCGGTCGAGTCGGCAAACTGAACGGGGTGACTAGTCACAAGATGGTCCGAGTAGGCCATACCGCCCAATGCCGACATCGCGCACGATCAACTCTGACAGCGGGGCACTTCAGCCGCCGCGACGAGAGGACCCAGCGATGAGCACCCGTATCCCTGACGCCGAGGCTCTGCTCACTCCGGCCGAGGTCGCCACCATGTTCCGCGTCGACCCCAAGACGGTCACCCGTTGGGCCAAGAGCGGCAAGCTCACCTCTATCCGGACGCTCGGTGGCCACCGCCGCTATCGCGAGGCCGAGGCCCGCAGCCTGCTGGCCGGTATCCCGCAGCCTCGTCCGCAG
>JBKJLP010000006.1:0-3601 GCA_046596735.1 Mycobacteriales bacterium
GGGATCTGCTCCGGCGCGACCCGTGGAGGCAGCCGTGCACGAGCCAGTCCTGACTGTGGTGGGCAACATCGGCCGGACCCCGCGTCAGCGGGTCCTGGCCAACGGCACGATCGTGGCCGACTTCCGCCTCGCGAGCACCCCGCGCCGGTTCGACAAGGCAACGTCGAGCTGGATCGACGGTGACACGACCTGGTTCGGCGTGACGTGCTGGCGGGCGCTGGCCGAGCACTGCGCGCAGTCGCTCGGTAAGGGCGATCGGGTCATCGTCACTGGCCGGCTCACGACCCGTACATGGGTCAACGATCAGGGCGAGGAGCGCAGCAGCCTGGAGATCGACGCGACTGCAGTCGGCGTTGATCTGACCCGCGGCCCAGTGATGCAGACGCGGGTGGTGCGGACCGGACCGAGCGAGCCGGTGGCTGGCGAGGTCGTCGAGCCTGCGCCCGAGGCAGCCGCTGCCTAGCCCGAGGCCGCCCGACTAGCCTTGCTGCTCATGGCTCAGTTCATTTATCAGATGCAGAAGGTCCGCAAGGCGGTCGGCGACAAGGTCATCCTCGATGACGTCACCATCGCCTTCTATCCCGGCGCCAAGATTGGCGTGGTCGGGCCTAACGGTGCCGGTAAGTCCACGGTCCTCAAGATGATGGCCGGGATGGACCAGCCGTCCAACGGTGACGCCAAGCTCACGCCCGGCTTCACCGTCGGGATGCTGCAGCAGGAGCCCCCGCTGGATGACACCAAGACCGTCCGGCAAAACGTCGAGGATGGCGTCAAGGCCATTCGCGACGTGATGGTCCGCTACGAAGAGCTCAACGAGAAGATGGGTGCCCCGGACGCCGACTTTGAGGCGATCATGGCGGAGCAGGCACCGCTGCTCGACGCGATCGAGGCGGCTAACGCCTGGGAACTCGACAGCCAGATCGAGCAGGCGATGGACGCGCTGCGCTGCCCGCCGCCGG
This sequence comes from Mycobacteriales bacterium, assembly GCA_046596735.1. Lineage (GTDB taxonomy): Bacteria > Actinomycetota > Actinomycetes > Mycobacteriales > SCTD01 > RYN-124. The sequence goes on from JBKJLP010000006.1 coordinate 960, forward strand.
ACGAGCCGGTCGTGCACCTGTCTGGTGGCGAGCGTCGTCGCGTGGCGCTGTGCAAGCTGCTCCTCGAGGCCCCTGACCTGCTGCTGCTCGATGAGCCCACCAACCACCTCGACGCCGAGAGCGTGGAGTGGCTGGAAAATCACCTGGCGCGTTACGCCGGCGCCGTCCTGGCCGTCACCCACGACCGTTACTTCCTGGACAACGTCGCCGAGTGGATCCTCGAACTCGACCGCGGCCGCGCCTACCCCTATGAAGGCAACTACTCGACCTACCTCGAGCGCAAGCAGGAGCGGCTCGAGGTCCAGGGCAAGAAGGACGCCAAGCTCTCCAAGCGGCTCAAGGACGAGCTCGAGTGGGTCCGGATGAACGCCAAGGGGCGGCAAACCAAGAGCAAGAGCCGCCTGGCTCGTTACGAAGAGATGGCCGCCGAGGCGGACAAGACCCGCAAGCTCGACTTCGAAGAGATCCAAATCCCGGCCGGACCGCGCCTGGGTGCCGTCGTCATCGAGTCCAAGGGTCTGGTCAAGGGTTTCGGTGATCGCGTGCTGATCGACGGGCTGTCCTTTGACCTGCCGCGCGGTGGCATCGTCGGGATCATCGGGCCCAACGGCGTGGGCAAGACCACGCTGTTCAAGACCATCGTCGGGATGGAACAGGCCGACGCGGGTGAGGTCCGCGTCGGCGAGACGGTCAAGCTCTCGTACGTCGACCAGAGCCGAGCCGGACTCGACCCGGTCAAGACGGTCTGGGAGACGGTGTCCGAGGGGCTCGACTACATCCAGGTTGGCCAGCAGGAGATGCCCAGCCGCGCCTACATCGGCGCGTTCGGCTTCAAGGGTCCGGATCAGCAGAAGCCGACCGGAGTGCTGTCCGGTGGTGAGCGCAACCGCCTCAACCTGGCGATGACGCTCAAGGAGGGCGGCAACGTGCTGCTCCTCGATGAGCCCACCAACGACCTCGACGTCGAGACCCTGGGCTCCCTTGAGAACGCGCTGCTCGAGTTTCCCGGCTGCGCCGTGGTCATCAGCCACGATCGCTGGTTCCTCGACCGGGTCGCCACCCACATCCTGGCGTGGGAGGGCACCGAGGCGGACCCGGCCACGTGGTATTGGTTCGAGGGCAACTTCGAGTCGTACGAGAAGAACAAGATCGAGCGGATGGGGCAGGACGCAGCGCGGCCGCACCGGGTCACCTACCGCAAACTCACCCGGGACTGACCGTCACCGTCCCCACACGGTCGGCGTGGGCCGGACGCGCCTTCACACTGGCGGCCGGGCTCAGCCTGGTCGTGTTGTTCAGCCCGACCACTCCGGGCGAGCCGCTGTTCAGCAACAGCGACAAGGTCATCCACTACCTGCTGTTTGCGCTGCTCGCCGGCACGGTGCGCTGGCGGTTCGGGCCGGTCCAGCGCCTGCTGTGGCTGGTGTTCGGCTATGCCGCCGTCTCCGAGGTCATCCAGGCCGTGGTGCTCCCCAGCCGCAGCGGCGATGTGGTCGATGTCCTCGCCGACATCGCCGGGGCCAGCCTCGGCTGGCTGGTTGCCGAACGCTTCCTGCGCCGGCCTGCGGCGGCACGCTAGTTCGGTGCGTTGACCAGGCTGTGGGCGGCGCCGATCAGGTAGTCGCGCAGCTGCTCATGCTCGGCAGCCGGCAGGTCCAGCGTGTCCAGGGCAGCGGTCATGTGGGTGAGCCACGCGTCGCGTTCGCGTGCGCCGATGTGCCAGGCGGCGTGCCGCATCCGCAGCCGCGGGTGGCCGCGCTGCTCGGAGTAGGTGCTCGGTCCGCCCCAGTACTGCATGAGGAACATCGCCAGCCGGTCGCGGGCCGCGCCGCCGGGGCCGAGGTCCTGCTCCTCGTACAGCGGTCGCAGGACCGGATCGTCGTCGACGGCCTCGTAGAAGCGGTCGACGAGCAGGCGGAAGGTCGCTTCCCCGCCCATGGCGTCGTACGGCGTCGTCACTCGGCCAAGTCTAGGAAGCGCGGCGCTCGGCGGCTCGCGTGATGTTCTTGACCATCCCGCCGAACACGATGCCGTGGAACGGAGCGACGCTCCACCAGTAGGCCTGCCCGGCCAGCCCGCGCGGGTGAAACAGCGCCCGCTGGACGAACTCGGTCTGCCCGCTGCTGGTGTCTACGCCGAGTTCGAGCCAGGCCGCACCGGGCAGCTTCATCTCGGCCCGCAGCCGCAGCAGTTCCCTCGGCACAATCTCCTCGACCCGCCAGAAGTCCAGCGATTCCCCGACGTAGAGGTGCTTGGGGTCGCGCCGGCCACGACGCAGTCCGACCCCACCGACCAGCCGGTCCAGCAGGCCGCGCGCAGCCCAAGCAAGCGGGAAGGAGTACCACCCGTTCTCGCCGCCGATGCCCTCGATGACCGCCCACAGGTCGGCGGGTGAGGCGTCGACCTTCGCTCGGCGCTTGTCCTCGTACAAGGATCCGCCGGCCCAGTCGGGATCGGTCGGCAGCGGGTCGGACGGTGCGCCGGGCCAGGACGCTGACGACCAACGCGTCGCGACGTCGGCCTCGCGCACGCGTTGCAGCGCCAGCGTGACCGACTCGTCGAACCCCAGCAGCCCGCCTTCCGGGTCCGGGATCCACCTAGCGATGTCGTGCTCGGAGCAGATGACCTCGTTGATCAGCGAC
>JBKJLP010000132.1:0-4002 GCA_046596735.1 Mycobacteriales bacterium
GTGACCCCAGGCGGTGAACGTCGGATCCACCGTCACAGGCACGACCGTAGCCGCCGCGACGAGTCCAGGCGCCGCCTCGCCAAGCGCGGTGCGGGTGAGCGGCCGCCACACCCGGAAGGTGTGCCGGCCCGGTAGCGACAGCTGGCGTACGGCGAACCCGTCGGCCCGCAGCACTCGGCCAAGGCGGCGCAGGCCAGGTCGCACCTCGTGGTCCTGCCCGCCAAAGCCCAGCCACACGCGCATCTGGGGATCGGCCGGCAATCCCGCGGCGTAGAGCCCGGGAGAGTCGGCCGCGGCCCGCTGCTGGGCACCGGGTCCGTACAACGCCTGCATCCCGCCGACGTGGGTCGGGCCAGGCAGACCGGACAGGTCCAGGATGTTGGCGAAGATGTCGCGGTGCTGTAGCCCGAGGTTGAGGGCGCAGTAGCCACCGGCGCTCATCCCGCCGAGCAGCCGCGCGGTGCGCACCGGGGCCGTGCGCAGTGCCGCGTCGATGCCCGGCACGACGTCGACCAGCAGGTGGCTTGCTGCTGGCTCATGGGCGCCGTCGACGCACTCCGGGTCGTCCAGCCAGCCGCGCGACAGTTGCGGCGCGACGATGACGAGCGGCAGCCGGCGACGCGCGAGGGCGCCGCCGATCGCGGCAGCCTGCCCGCCGCGGAACCAGTCCTGGGGCACGCCCGGCGAGCCGTGCGCCAGGTAGACAACGGCGAACCGGCGGTGCGGATCGGTGAAGTACTGAGGCGGCAGCCAGGCGAGTGCGTACGACGTCCCGAAGCCGCTGCCCCGGTCCGGCAACCGAAGCGTCAGGACCCCGCCGGTACGCGCGTGCGGGCTTGCGGGACCGAGCGTCAGGTCCCGCTGCTGCAACACCGGCCAGTCGCCGGGCGCTCCCACGAGGGTCGCCGCGTCACCGAGGTGCGGGAGGTAACCGAAGTAGGCGTTCGTCGCATCCGCGGCCGTCGCGGTCCCGCTGAGGATCGCCAGCACCAAGGCGAAAACCCTTGCCGTACGGCGGAATCGGTGCGTGAGCAGCACCCCGACCACCGTGACAGCGGCCAGGACTGCCAACGTCCCCGGTGCCGTCAGCGGCAGCGACAGGACCTGGTGGACAGCGGGCACGTGCTCATGGTGGCGAAACAGACCCCGCTCAACCTGAACGCGGCGCGGGGCGCCAGACGACGAGGGCGGCGTCGCGTACGGGCACCAGGTCGCGGCGGAGGCTGGCAGTCACGTCGTGGTGCGCACTCGCCACCGCTGCAGTCGTGCGCACCAGCTCGTCGGTGACCTCGGCCAGCCGCGACTGCAGTGCTGTCACCTGGTTCTCGAGTTCGATGACCCGCTTGATGCCCGCGAGGTTGACACCCTCCTCCTGCGACAAGCGCTGCACCTCGCGCAGCAGATCGACGTCGCGCGGGGAGTAGCGGCGTCCGCCACCGCCGGTGCGACCAGGGGTCACCAGACCGAGGCGGTCGTACTGCCGCAAGGTCTGCGGGTGCATGCCGGCGAGCTGCGCCGCCACCGAGATGACGAAGACGGGAGTGTCGGGCTCGATCACCGGACGGCCTCCTTCAGGTGCGCGCGCGGGTCCTCCGGAGCGGCCGCCGCAAAGGCCTCGAGCGCGGCCTTGGCCGCGGCCGAAAGCTTCTGCGGTACGGCAATGTCCACGGTGACCAGCAGGTCGCCGGCGGCCTTGCTGCCGTGCGCGGGGATGCCCCGGCCCTTGACCCGCAGGGTGCGCCCGGTGGGGGTGCCTGCCGGGATACGCAATGTGACCGGACCGTCCAGCGTCGGGACGCTGACGTCGGCGCCAAGGGCCGCTTCGGGATAGGTCACCGGCAGCGTCACCGTGAGGTGGTCGCCCTTGCGGCCGAAGACCGGGTGCGTCGGGACGTGCGTCAGCACCAGCAGGTCGCCGGCTGGGCCTCCGCGCTCCCCCGGCAGACCACGACCGGCCAGGCGGATCCGTTGCCCGTCCTTCACCCCGGGTGGGACCCGCACGGTGAGGGTGCGTTCCTTCGTCGTCTGCCCGGTGCCGCCACAGGTGGGGCACGGGGTCTCCACCACCTGGCCGGTGCCGCGGCAGGCCCGGCAGGGTTCGGCGAACGCGAACCCGCCCTGGTTGCGGCTCGTCACGCCGGCGCCCTGACAGACCGAACAGGCATGCGGCACCGTGCCGGGTGCGGCCCCTGAGCCTCGGCAGGTGTCGCACGCACCTTGGCCGGACAGCCGCAGCGGCACGGTCACACCGCGTACGGCGTCGGTGAACGACAGCGTCACCGTCGTCTCCTGATCGCCGCCGCGACGCGGTCCGCGGCCAGCGGTGCGCTGGCCGAACAACCCGCCGAGCACGTCGCCGAGGCCACCACTGGGGCCGCCACCACCGAACAGGTCGCTGACGTCGAACTGACCGCCGCCGGGTCCAGGCCGACCGCCCCCAGCCCGGGGCCGGCCCGCTCCGAACAGGCTGCGCGCCTCGTCGTACTCGCTGCGTTTTTTGCTGTCCGACAGCACGTCGTAGGCCTCGGAGACGGCCTTGAACTTTTCCTCGCCCCCGGGGTTGGTGTCGGGGTGCAGGTCGCGAGCCAGCTGGCGATAGGCCTTCTTGATGTCCGCGGCCTTGGCGTCCTTGGGGACGCCGAGCGCGGCGTAGTAGTCCTTCTCGACGAAGTCGCGCGCGCTCATCTGCTCCTACTCCGCCGTCGGTTCGGTGGCTTGCGGCGGTGCACCAGGCTCGGCCACGGCAACGCGCGCTGGGCGCAGGACGCGCCCACCGGTGAGCCGATAGCCGGGCTGGAGCACCTGCGCGCAGGTCGCCACGTCGGCGTGCGGGTTGGGTTCGGCCTGCATGAGCGCCTCGTGCACTGCCGGGTCGAAGGGGTCGCCGGCCGCGCCGAACCGCTCGAGCCCGAGCTTGTCCGTCACCGTCTCGAGGCCCTCGCCGACGCTCTTGAAGGCGCCGTCGAGATCTCCGTGCTGACGCGCCCGCTCGATGTCGTCGAGCAGCGGCAGCAGGGCGGACAGCAGCCCAGCCGTCGCCATCTCGACGACGGCGAGCCGGTCCCGGTCGACCCGCTTGCGGTAGTTGGCGTATTCCGCCGACACCCGCTGCAGATCAGCCGTCAACTCCGCAGAGACCCGGTCGAGGTCCGCCGACAACTCCTCGGCGAGCTGCTCCTCCTCGGCCACCACCGACCCCTCGACCGTGGCGGCCCGGACCGCGCCGGACTCCGGGTCGAGGCGACGCTTGTCTCGTACGACGACCCGCTCGGGGTCGAACTCAGGGTCGCGCTCGTCAGACTGCTCGCTCACGCGGTGTCCTTGGCATCCTCAGCCGGCTCGTCGACGATCTCGGCGTCGACGACGCCCTCGTCCTCAGGCGCCGCCTGCTCGCCGGTCGCGCCGGCCGCCGCACCCTGGTCGGAGTAGAGCGCCGCGCCGAGCTCGGAGCTCTTGCGGGACAGCTCGTCGGCCGTGGTGCGGATCGCCGCGACGTCGCTGCCGCCGAGGTTGCTCTTGAGGTCGGTGAGCAGACCCTCGACCTCGGTCTTGCCCTCGGCCGGAAGCTTGTCGCCGTTCTCGCCGAGGAACTTCTCGGTCTGATAGACGAGGCCCTCGGCCTGGTTGCGGGTCTCGGCCTCCTCGCGGCGGGCCTTGTCCTCGTCGGCGTACTGCTCGGCGTCGCGCATCATCCGCTCGATGTCGTCCTTGGGCAGCGCGGATCCACCGGAGATGGTCATCCGCTGCTCCTTGCCGGTGCCGAGGTCCTTGGCGGACACGTGCACGATGCCGTTGGCGTCGATGTCGAAGGTGACCTCGACCTGCGGGACCCCGCGCGGCGCCGGCGGCAACCCGGTCAGCTCGAACATGCCGAGCTTCTTGTTGTACTGCGCCATCTCACGCCCACCCTGGAAGACCTGGATCTGCACGCTGGGCTGGTTGTCGTCGGCCGTGGTGAAGACCTCGGAGCGCTTGGTCGGGATCGTGGTGTTGCGCTCGATC
>JBKJLP010000135.1:0-3632 GCA_046596735.1 Mycobacteriales bacterium
GGGATCTCGCCAAGGAGGTCGCTCCCCTGGTGCAGCTCCTGGTCATGGCGGCCCACGTGGCTGCCGACGACGGCGGAGCCGAGACGCCCATGTGCCGCGAGCGCCTCCCGCAGCTCCGGCCAGTGTCGGCCGCCTTTGTAGGCGACGACCGTTGCCTCACTCAGCGACTGGTGCTGGAACACCTCGTCAAGGGCACCCGCACCCCCGAGCGCGGGAAGCAGCACCAGTGGCTCGTTGCCCTCACACAGGACGGTGCCGCTCGCCGCGGCCAGCGCCTGCATGGCGGTGATGCCCGGAACTGTTCGGATCTCCACCTCGGGCCGGGCCTGCCGGACGGTTGAGGCCAGGTAGCTGAACGTGGAGTAGACGTTCGGGTCGCCAATGGTGGCGAAGGCAACAGTTGCGGCGCCACCGTCGAAGGCGGCGACAACCAGCGTGGCCGCGGCCTCCCAGGCCCGGGTGCGGCGGGCGGACCGGCCCGAGCGGTCGGTCAGCGCGAACGGCGCCCGGACGATCCGGGGGGAGCCGTTCCCGGCGGCCGGGTCAGGCAGGTGAGCGCGCACTACCGCCTCGGCATAGCCGACCTCATCGGTGTCGTCGCGAACCGGCACCACGATGAGGTCCGCTTCACGTAGGGTCCGAAGGGCTTGCAGGGTAAGGAGCTCCGGGTCGCCGGGTCCGACGCCGACGCCGACCAGCAGGAACGGTCCGGCTGCAGCGGTGTGCTCCGGGGGATCAGGTTCGCTCGTCGGCATCAGGCGATCCGCCTTTCGGTGACGACTCCGGCGAGTGGCTCTGTGGTCACGTCGTCCAGGCGGAGATAGTCGGCGCCGAGGGCAACGGCCAGCTTTTCGGCCAGCCGAAGCCGAACCCGTCCGCTCTCGCAGTCGACCACCACGACATCGTGTCCGCGCAGTCCGGCCCCGGCCCGGGCGGCGCTCGCGCTGTCGGCCCTGCCGTCGGTGATCAGCAGGACGAGGGGCCGGCGCAGCGGATCGCGCAGGTGCTCGGTGTTGACGACCTGCACGGCTTTGGCAAGCCCGGCAGCCAGTGGCGTCCGACCGCCCGTCGTGATGGCGTCGAGGCGGCGAGCGGCGTTCTCCACCGAGCTCGTCGGGGGCAGGACCAGCTCGGCACCCTTGTCGCGGAACGTGATCAGGCCCACCTTGTCGCGGCGCTGGTAGGCGTCGAGCAGCAACCCCAGAACCGCACCCTTGACCTCGGTCATCCGGGCCCGGGCGGCCATCGAACCGCTGGCGTCGACCACGAAGAGCACCAGGTTCCCCTCCTTGCCGCGACGCTCGGCCCGTCGCAGATCCGTCGCGGCAAGCAGTAGCCGGCCGCTCTCGCGGCCCCGGTCGACCTGGAACGGTGCCGCCGCCGCGAGGGTGGCCGGTAGGTGTACCGGTCCGGCGGTCGCACTGGCCGGCAGGGTACCGACGGTCCTGCCGCGACCCGTGCGCGCTGCGGAACGCCGTCCAGGTGTGCCGGCGTTCTTGCCGGCGTCCTTGCCGGCACCTCGGATCAGGGGTGCCCGGCCGGCCTGACCGGTCGGCGCAGTCTGCGGCTGGGTAGGTGAGCTGCTGGAGTCCTGGGCGGACGTCTCTTCCGGGGAGGCCGCCGGCCCGCCGTCACGTGAACTGCCGTCACGTATGCCGCTGTCACCCGGACCGCTGTCACCCGGACCGCTGTTACCTGGTCCGCTGTTACCTGGTCCGCTGTCATCCGGTCCGCTGTCACCCGGTCCGCTGTCACCTGGACCGCCGTCGTCGTCCGGGTCGGGCTCCGGCTCGTCCTGCTCGTCCTGGCTGGCCCGGTCTAGCGCTTCGTCGAGCGCGCCGGTGTCCAGACCGGGTTGGTCGAAGGGGTTGCGGCGTCTCCGGTGCGGGAGTGCCAGCAAGGCCGCGGCCCGGACGTCCTCGGCGCTGACCGTCGTGCGGCCCTGCCAGGCGGCATGTGCGGCCGCGGCGCGGGCGGTCACGATGTCGGCGCGCATGCCGTCGACGTCGAAGGCCGCGCATACCTCTGCGATCTGGCGCAGTGCCGAGTCCGGCAGCGTTACCTGTGGCAGGAGTGCCCGGGCGGCGACGATCTGGGCGGCAAGGCTCAGCTCTGCCGCTGCCCAACGCCGGGCGAACCCGGCCGGGTCGGCGTCGGCTGCCAGGCGCCGGCGGACCACTTCGACGCGGGTCGCCGGGTCGCGGCTCGCCGTGATGTCAACGGTGAGCCCGAACCGGTCCAGCAGCTGGGGACGGAGCTCGCCCTCCTCCGGGTTCATCGAGCCGATCAGGACGAACCGGGCGGGGTGGCTGACCGAGACCGAGTCGCGTTCAACGTGGTTGCGGCCCATCGCCGAGGCATCCAGCAGGACGTCGACCAGGTGGTCGGCAAGCAGGTTGACCTCGTCGACATACAGGATTCCGCGGTGCGCGCCGGCCAGCAGGCCGGGCTCGAAGGCGCGAACCCCCTGGGACAGTGCCTTCTCCAGGTCGAGGGACCCGACGACCCGATCTTCGGAGGCTCCAACGGGGAGCTCGACCAGACGGGTCGGGCGCGAGGACGCCGCCGGGTTCTTGTGGGGGCCGTCAGGGCAGCCGGGCTCGGCGGAAGCCGGGTCGCAGCCGAACCGGCAGCCAGCCACGACGGACACCTCGGGCAACAGGGCAGCCAGGCCTCGCACGGCCGTCGACTTGGCGGTTCCCTTTTCACCGCGGACCAGGACGCCGCCGATCGCGGGGGATACCGCGTTCAGGATGAGGGCCAGCTGCATGGACTCGGCGCCGACGACCGCGGTGAACGGAAAACCCGGGGTGGTCAGGACGGCAGTATCGAGGCCGGTCGGGGTCATGTTCGGTCCTCCAGGTCGCCTTCGCTGGTCAGGTACACGTCGCGCAGCCGGTCCAGGGTCTCCTGCTCGGGCTTGGCCCACATTCCCCGACCGGCCGCCTCGAGCAGGCGCTCGGTGATACCCCGAAGGGCCCAGGGGTTGGACTTCTCCATGAACTCGCGGACGCCCTTGTCGAACACGTAGGAGGCGGCAAGCTGCTCGTACATCCAGTCCTGGACGACACCGGCAGTGGCGTCATACCCGAACAGGTAGTCCACGGTGGCCGCCAGCTCGAAGGCGCCCTTGTAGCCGTGTCGCTGCATCGCGCTGATCCACTTCGGGTTCACCACCCGGGACCGGAACACCCGCTGCGTCTCCTCGGCCAGCGACCGGGTCTTGACTGCCGATGGCATCGCCGAGTCCCCGATGTACGCGGCAGGCGCCTGGCCGGTGAGGTGCTGCACCATCGCGACCATGCCGCCGTGGTACTGGAAGTAGTCGTCGGAGTCGACGATGTCGTGCTCGCGGGTGTCCGCGTTCTTGGCCGCGACCACGATCCGGGTGAAGCTGCGTTCCATGTCCGCCCGCGCCGCGACACCGCTGACCCCACGGCCATAGGCATATCCGCCCCACACCGCGTACACCTCGGCGAGGTCGGCGTTGCTCTGCCAGTTGCCGGCATCGATCAGCGGCAGCAGACCCGCACCGTAGGCGCCTGGCTTGGATCCGAAGATCCGCAGCGTCGCCCGCCGCAGGTCGCCGTGTTCGGCGAGGTCGGCGGCCACGTGGGCCCGGACAAAGTTCT
>JBKJLP010000382.1:0-4109 GCA_046596735.1 Mycobacteriales bacterium
GCTCGTCGCCGAGGCGATGGACAAGGTCGGCAAGGACGGCGTCATCACCGTCGAGGAGTCCAACACCACCGGGCTCGAGCTCGAGCTGACCGAGGGTATGCAGTTCGACAAGGGCTATATCAGCCCCTACTTCGTCACTGACGCCGAGCGGATGGAGTCCGTCCTCGAGGACGCCTACGTCCTGATCGTCAACGGCAAGATCTCGGCGCTTGCCGAGCTGCTGCCGCTGCTGGAGAAGGTTGTCGCCACCCAGAAGCCGCTGCTCATCGTGGCCGAGGATGTCGCCGGCGGGGCGCTGTCGACCCTGGTCGTCAACGCGATCCGCAAGACCATCAAGGTTGCGGCCGTCAAGGCTCCCGGCTTCGGTGACCGCCGCAAGGCGATGCTGCAGGACATGGCCGTCCTCACCGGCGCCCAGGTCGTGTCTGCCGAGGTCGGGCTCAAGCTCGACCAGGTGGGCCTCGAGGTCCTGGGTCGTGTCCGTACGGTCACGGTGACCAAGGAGCTGACGACCATGGCCGACGGCGCCGGCACCGCTGAGGAGGTCTCGGCGCGCGTCGGTCAGATCCGTGGCGAGATCGAGAACAGCGACTCGGACTGGGACAAGGAGAAGCTTCAGGAGCGCCTCGCCAAGCTGGCCGGTGGCGTCGGTGTCATCCAGGTCGGAGCCCACACCGAGACCGAGCTCAAGGAGCGCAAGCACCGCCTCGAGGACGCCATCTCGGCGACCCGCGCGGCGGTCGAAGAGGGCATCGTCCCCGGCGGTGGCGCTGCTCTGGTCCACGCCGCGGCGGTCCTCGCTGACGGCCTGGGCAAGACCGGCGACGAGCTGCTCGGCGTCCAGATCGTGCGCAAGTCGCTCGACGAGCCGGCCTACTGGATCGCCGCCAACGCGGGTCTCGAGGGCCGCGTTGCCGTCAACCGCGCGCGCGAGCTCGGCGCCGGCCAGGGCCTCAACGCCGCCACCGGCGAGTACGGCGATCTGGTCAAGCAGGGCATCGTCGACCCGGTCAAGGTCACCCGCTCTGCGGTGCGCAACGCCGCGTCGATCGCCAGCATGCTGCTGACGACCGAGACGATCGTCGCTGACAAGCCCGAGGCTCCGGCCGAGGACGCTGGTCACGGCGGACACGGGCACGCGCACTAGCCCGTACGAAGGCACTGCAGCGGCCCCGGCCCCTCCCTCGCGGAGGAGCCGGGGCCGTTCGCCTGTACGGCTGCGCGGGTGGCTCGCTCCGGCGCTGCGCCTTCGGCGCTTAAGGCGCCTTCCGCGACCCACCCGCTGCGCCGCTCGCTTCGCGGTGCTCGCGGCTGCGGGGGGCTACTTGCGAGGTGCGGACAGGAGGGCGCCGAGTTCGAAGTGCATGGGGTCGGTGTAGGTCCAGTCGCCGCCCCAGCGGAAGCCCCAGCGCTTGAAGATCGCGACAACCTCGGGGTTCATGGTGCCCTCGATGCCGCGGTAGTTCGTCGCGGAGTCGAGGTCGATCGCGATGCCCCAGGTGTGCAGGGAGATGGAGTTCATCGGGTTGCGCTCGATGAAGCGAGGTACGTAGCAGCCGTTGTAGGTGTGCAGCGACGCCGCGAAGCCGCGGGCCTCGACCTCAGCCAGCGCGCCGCGCAACTGCGGGACCATCAGTCGGTGGCACGTGACCCGGCCGAAGATCGGGACGGTGGCGGTCACGATGTTCTCGCGCACCCAGCGGGCGTCGGGCTGGATCGTGCCGTCCGGGTAGTAGCGGTAGGAGAAAGCACCGAAGGCCTTGGCCGCCCGACCGCCGGTGAGGAAGGCCACGGGGTTGACCGCCGGGGCAGACAGCAGGTCGACCTCGCCGCCGTCGCCGGTGACCCGTCGGACCTTGCTGGCGAGGACGACGGGGTCAACGGTGGTGCCCCCGGTCAGCAGCATGGCGCTGGCCTTGGGGAGCCCGAGCTGCTCGCCGAGGATGTCGTCGACGATGACGTCGGTGCCCGGCACGCCCGTGGTTGCGAAGGCGCCGATGCGCAGGGTGAGGGGGGCGCCGCCCCCGACCCGGGAGGGCTGGGCACTACCGCCCAGGCCCAACTTGAGCGAACTCGCCAGTGAGTGGGAGAGCACAGCCTCACCACGCGCCACGCTCTGCCAGACGAGGTCGGACTCGGCGGTGCCGGACGCGGTGAAGCGCCGGAATGTCGACGGGTCCACAGCGACGGCGCGGACTTCGCGGCCCGACATCAGCACCGTGCCCGCACGAAAGACCGTCGCGCCGTACAGCGGTGACAACTTGGTGAGCGTGGCGACCCCGGTCGAGGAGAAGCTCTTCTTGCCGACAACGACCACGTCGGCGCGCAACCGGCTCGACAGCGGGGCGACGGTGCCGGACGCGGTGGGTTGCGATGGTAGGACGGGGAGCGGCTTCGGGGACGAGACCTCGGTAGCGGGCAGCGAGGCGGCGGCCTTCTGCGGACCAGCCGGGCCGCAGGCGGTCAGAGCGAGCAGTCCGGCCAAGCCGAGCGCGAGGCAGGCCGCAGTGCGGGCTGGGCGCGGGGGCACGGCGTTACTCCTGAAGGCAGGGGGCGCGGTTCGGGACTCGTTGTCGGTTTTGCCTCGTCTAACGAGTGCGACGCCTTGAGGGTACGCGAGCCGCTCAACTCGCGGCAGCGTGCCGGCCCGTTCCGGCGATCTGCTCACGCTCGTGCTCGGACAGTCCACCCCAGACGCCGTACGGCTCACGCGCTGCCAGTGCCGCCGCACGGCACTGCACCAGCACGGGGCAGGTGGCGCAGATCGCCTTGGCCGCAGCCTCGCGGTTGCTGCGGCGCGGGCCGCGCTCGCCCTCAGGGTGGAAGAACAGGCTCGGGTCGACGCCCCGGCAGCTGCCCTGCAGTTGCCAGTCCCAGTGGTCGGACACCGGTCCGGGGAGGCGAGAGATGTCAGTCACGGGGGTCCTTCGGGTCGCGGGTCAGGGCGAGAGGGTCCACCCTACAATCGAGTCATAGGTTGTTCAAGAGTGCACGGTCACGGGATCTCACTAGGTCTTCGTACGAACGGCCCTGGCAGTTCGACCCAGGACCGAACCAACCCGAAAGGCGACGGTGAGCCGGTGCTGAGCGATCTGCCCCTTCCCGTCTCCGTCGTCGCACGGCAGCTCGGTGTTGCTGCGGCGACGCTGCGCACGTGGGACCGCAGGTACGGCCTCGGCCCGAGTCAGCACCTCAGCGGCACGCACCGGCGCTACACCGCGGCCGATCTGGCCCGGCTGGAGACCATGCGCCGGCTGATCCGCGACGGCGTCCCGCCGGCGGAGGCGGCGCGGGTCGCTACTGCGGGATCCACCGCCGAGCCCGCCGCACCACCGCGCACCGACGTGACCCAGCGCGAGACACCCCCGAGCCCAGCCGAGATCGCCGCCGTCGTGCGCGGAGTGGGCCGGGCAGCGAGCGCGCTCGACGCCGCCGCGGTCCGCAACACCGTCCGCGACCAGCTCGACCGACACGGGCTGGTGGCGACCTGGGACGACATCGTGCGCCCGGTGCTGGTCGCGGCCGGCCAGCGGTGGGCCGAGACCGGCGAGGGGGTCGAGGTCGAGCACCTGCTCGCCGACTGCCTCTCGCGACTGCTGCAGGAGCGCACCGCCCAGTGCGAGGAGCAGCCAGGGCGGCGGCCGGTGCTGCTCGCCTGCGCCCCCGGTGAACAGCACGCGTTGCCGTTACAGGCCGTCGCTGCCGGGCTCGCCGAACGCGGGATCAGCAGCCGCATGCTCGGGGCCGACCTCCCGGCCGACGCGTTGGCGGCGGCGGTCCGTCGTACGGGGCCCGCAGTGCTGTTTGTCTGGGCGCAGCGCCGCAGCCCTCAAGGGTTGCGGGCTCTGGACGCGCTGCCGGATCTGCGGCCGCCCGTCGCCCTGGTGGTCGGCGGTCCGGGCTGGCTCGAGCAGCCGCTGCCGGCGAGCGCCGCGCCGGTCACCGGGCTCGGTCACGCCGTCGACACCGTCGCGGCGCTGGCGCGCTGACCTCGCGGTCGGCCGGCTGCCGGTACGGTGCGCCGGTGAGCGCACCCGGTGACCTGGCCTCCCTGCTGGCCAGCGGCGAGCACGCCGCCTTCCACGGCAAGCCGCATGCTGCGGTGGGCG
>JBKJLP010000427.1:0-8654 GCA_046596735.1 Mycobacteriales bacterium
CGAGCCATCACAGTCCGCGCACCCTCGCGGTTGGCTCGCCTAAGCACGCTTCCCCGACTCCGGCGATTGTGGCAAAAGGTAACGGTGGGGCACGTCCAGCGCAAGAGGCCTGCTAGCGGGCAGGGAATCCGCCCCCTCCGGCGAACTCTTTGCAGGAGACACCGAACCTTGAAGGAGCCATGACCCGTTCCGCAGCCGACGACGCACGTTCAGGCTTGTCCCGACGAGGTCTCTTTCGTACGGCCGGGACCGTGGCCGTTGCCGGCACGGTCGGTCTCAGCGGCGCTGCGCGGGCGTCCGGCGGGGCGACGGACGCGACCTCGCCGCTCATGCTGGCCCGGGTCTGGGCGCCAGCAGCGAGGCGTCGGCTCCTTGCCGACTTCGACGACACCCACAACGTCTTCGCCGACGGGTCGGTGGAATATCTGTTGTGGCCCGGCGACCTCGCTCGCCTGAGGGCCACCGGCCTGCGGCACGTCATCACGGTCCCGGACGTCGTCGCCCGGGACGCCGCGCTCCCCCGTGGCGTCAGCCTCGTCGCGAAACAGCCCGGCGAGACCGCCAACGCCGACTACCGCACCTACGCCGCGTACGAAGCCGACATGCGGGCGCTGGCGAAGAAATACCCAACGAAGGCTCGGCTGCTAGCGCTGCCACACAAGACGCTCGAAGGACGCACGGTCTACGGACTGGAGATCGCGACTCACGTCGCCCGCCAGGATGGCCGGCCGGTCTTCTATCAAGACGGTTGCCACCACGCGCGCGAGTGGCCAGCCGCCGAGGTGCCGCTGATGTGGGCGTACGACCTGTTGGAGAACTCCGACAAGGACAAGCGCCTCAAGGCGATTCTCGACAACGTGCGCTGCATCGTCGTGCCCGTCGTCAACGTCGACGGGTTCGTCTACACCCGGTCGTTCCCGCCAGTGGAGTCCGGCGAGGTCGCCGGTCGCACCAATCCGCTACCGCCCGAGGCTGTCGTCCTCGGTGGCCAGGGCCGCTACGTCCGCAAGAACCGACGTCCGTTGCTCGGCTCCAGAGTTGGTTTCGGGTTGGGCGATACCGCTAAACCGACCCAGGCAGACGCGATCGGCGTGGACCCCAATCGCAACTACTCCTACGCCTGGGGCGACGACGTTGGCGGCTCGTCGGCCGACATGTCCTCGCAGGTCTATCGCGGCACTGATCCGCTGTCGGAGCAGGAGACCAAGAACGTCTCCGACTTGCTGAAGAGCTGCCATGCCACCGCAATGATCACCCACCACACCTCAGGCGATCTGCTGCTGTGGCCGTGGGGCGACACCAAGGACGACGCCCCCGATGACGCGATCCTGCAGGGCCTCGGCCGCGCCATGGCGGGCTACAACGGCTACCAGCCGCAGAAGTCCATCGAGCTCTACGCGACCACCGGCACGACGGAGGACTACGCGTACGGCGTCCTCGGGTCGATCGGCTACACGTTCGAGCATGCCGGTTCCAGCTTCCACCCGCCGTATCCGACGACGGTTCCGGCGATGTACAAGAAGAACCGGGACGCGCTGATCCTGCTGGCGCTGTACGCCTGCGTCTCACCGGAGGACCGGCCGGCTCTCGGCTTGGATGCCGACACCAAGGCAACCCTGGCGGAGTTCAAGCAGAAGGGCCAATTGCTGCACGGGATCGTCAGCGGCCAAGCGGTCGACAGTCGCGGGCGCCCGGTCAAGGCGACGCTCACCATCACCAAATCCTTTGACACCGTGCTGTGGGACAAGAACCGCAACCCCCTCAAGCAGTACGCCCTGCCCGAGCAGCTCACGACGACGATGACCGCCGGAGCGGACGGCCGGTTTGACTGGCACGTCAACCCGTCGACGCGACCGGCCGTCGCCTTCGCCGGCGGCAAGGAGTACTACCTACTCACCGTGACCGGCCCCAACGGGGTTGGCGTGAGCCGCAGGCTGGCGATCAAGCGGGGTCAGCGCATCGACCTCGGCACCGTCGTCGTCGGCTGACCGCGCTGCAAGGCCCCGGCGTTGGCCTACGAAGCGGTGTCCAATCGCGGCGTCTCGTCAACGGTCGGCATGACGAAGATTATTTCGTATCCGCAGCGATCTGCACTGAACTTTCGGCAGGCGCGCAGCCCAACGTCAAGGTCCGGGCACGTCCGGTGGGTCGTGGGCGGGTGGGCGCCGGTAGGTGCGGCCGGTGGGGCTGGTCCAGTGGGTGCTTCCGTCGGGTTGGGGTTTGGGAGTCCAGCCGGCTTGCTTGGCGCGGTGGTGTTTGCGGCTCAGCGCGTGCAGGTTGGCCACCGCCGTCGGGCCGAGTGGCCAGCGCTGGCGATGGTCGAGGTCACACAGGTGCCCAGGCCTGGTGCAGCAGGGGAAGGTGCAGGTCCGGTCCCGGCGGTGGACGAGTCGGCGTTGCGCGGCGGTCGGGACGTAACCCGCAGCGGCCTGGTCGGTGTCGGCGGTGTCGGCCGGGGCGGCCGGGGCGGCGCTCGCGAGCATCTCGCGCAGGACCCGCTGCAGGTCCTGCGCGCTGTCGACCGGATGGGCGCGTTCGGCGACGCGCAGCACCTGTCCGGTCACGGGGTCGACGCTGACCTGGCGCAGCGCGGCGTGGGTGAGCAGCTCGCGGGCGTGCTCGGCGTCGATCGGTCCGTAGCCCGTCAGGGTGGCCGGTTCGTCGCTGCTGCCCAGAGCGGTCGCGAGCGGGACGACGATGTCGATCTGCCACCGGCTCAGCGCACCGCCGCCGGTGGATCCGCCGCGGAGCAGGTCGAGCAGCGCATCGGCGCGCTTCTGATCCAGCGTGCGGCCATCCCGGCCATAGCCGCGGGCGTGGGCGTCGACGAGGGCGTAGGCCCGTACGGCCTGCTCAGCGGGCAGGTGCGCCCCGAACAGCGCCATCCCATCCGGGTCGGGTGCAACGAAGACCCGCCGGCCCCCCACGGCTTCCCGGCGGCGCTTGGCTGCTGCCTCGGCGTCGACTTTGAGGACCGCGCGGCGGGTGATCCCGCGGACCTGCGCGGGGGTGCGATTCGCGACCTTGGCCAGCACCACGCAAAGGACCTGGAGAGCCAGGTGCATATCCAGCAGCCGGAGCTCATCGAGCAGCACCCGCGCGTGCGGCAGCCGCACCGCCCCGGACCGGATCGCCTCAACCAGCGGCGGCAGCTCCACCAGCAGCAGCGCCTGCCCGAGCAGCTCGGTCGCTGACAGGTCATCGATGCACAACGTCGCCGCGACCTCGCACGAGGTGAAGTCCGGCCGGCCCGCCGCCCGCGCCAGCCCGTGACCGCGGGCGATCCCCAGTGCCCGGTCCAACCACGCCCGGGCCATCACCAACTCGGCCCGCTCGACCGCGTCCCACACCCGCGACTCGAGCGAGTCAGTGAGCGGAGCAGCCGGTGCGGACATGACCTGACCCTACGACCCACCTACGACAAAAACCTATGCGATATAGGGAAATGTGGACGAGTAATTCCGTACGAAGTCACCGTCAAGCGAGCGCGAAAGCCCGTCGCCCGTTGGCCATCACGGCGCCGCAGAGATCATCAAGGTCCGCGCCCTGGAGCTCAGCCAGCGCGCGCATCGTGACCGGGATCAGGTACGACGCATTGGGTCGTCCACGCCACGGCGTTGGCGTCAGAAACGGCGCGTCCGTCTCAACCAACAGCAGGTCCCGTGGGGTCACCCGCGCGGCGGCCCGCAGGTCGTCGGCGTTCTTGAAGGTCACGTTGCCGGCATAGGACATGAAGTAGCCGCGCTCCGCGCACACCCGCGCCATCGCCTCGTCGCCGGAAAAGCAATGGAAGACCACCCGCTCCGGCGCGCCCTCCTCACGTAACACCCGCAGCACGTCGGCGTGGGCGTCACGGTCGTGGATGACCAGCGCGGTGTTGGTGCGCTTGGCGATGTCGATGTGCGCGCGGAACGAATCTTCCTGCTGCCCCTGCCCCTCGGGCGGCGTACGGAAGTAGTCCAGTCCCGTCTCGCCGACCGCCACAACCTGGGGAAGTCCAGCCAGCCGCTCAATCTCGGCCAGCGCCTCCGATGTCGACGCGCCAACACCTGCCTCGTTGGGGTGCATAGCGACTGCAGCCCACAGTCCGTCGTGCTCTGCCGCGACAGCCGCCGACAACTGCGAGGTCTCCACGTCGATCCCGACCTGCACCACGATCGGTACGCCGACCGCTCGGGCTGCGGCAAGTTGCTCGCCAACATCTGTGCCCACCAAGTCGAGGTGGCAGTGGCTGTCGAGCACGGGCACCGCGAGCGGCTCGGGAGCCGGCGGGGCGTCGCCCTCGCGGGCCTTGCCGCGGCTCACGCCGGCTCCAGCCGAGCGAGCTCCTCCTCGACGACCGACGGGTCGAGCTTGGCGTAGAGAGGCACAGCGGGACCGATCGGGACGCCGACTGTGATCGGCCGCGACTCCCACACCGCTGCGGTGTCGTAGTCGCCCATGAGCACCGGGTAGGCCGGTCCGCCGTCCAGGTCCTCGACGTCGCGCAGCTCCGGCTGGCCAGCCCACGCGCCTTCGCCACCGAGCATCGCGTGCACCTTGTCCGAGCTCTCCGGCAGGAACGGCGTCAACAACGTCTTGGCGTCATCGACGAGCTGCAGGGCCACGTGTAGCACCTGCTCGCGCCGAGCCGGGTCGTCCTTGAGCTGCCAGGGCGCCTGGTCCGACAGGTACTTGTTGGCCTCGGCGACCACCTTCATGGCTTCGCTCAGCGCAGCACGTTGCTGCGACTTGCCGAGCAACGCGCCGATCGGATCGAATGCCGCCCGGCTCGCCGCGAGCACCTGCTGGTCAGCACCGGTCAACTCCCCCGGAGCCGGGATGCTGCCGACGTTCTTGTGCACCATCGAGATGGTCCGGTTGACCAGGTTGCCCCAGCCGGCGACGAGCTCGGTGTTGTTGCGGGTGACGAACTGGTCCCAGGTGAAGTCGGTATCGCTGGACTCGGGACCCGCCGCGGCCAGGCAATACCGCAAGGCGTCGGCGCCGTAACGCTCGAGGACGTCGCGGACGTAGATGACCACCGAGCGGCTGGAGGAAAATTTCTGGCCCTCCATGGTGAGGAACTCCGAGCTGACGACCTCGGTCGGCAGGTTGAGTTCGCCCAAGGCGCCCGGCTCGCCGGTCGGCTTGCCGCTGGCACCCAGCAGGATCGCCGGCCAGATCACCGAGTGAAAGACGACGTTGTCCTTGCCCATGAAGTAGTAGCTGTCGGCATCCTCCGTCTGCCACCACGCACGCCACGCCTCGGGGTCGCCCGTCCGACGGGCCCACTCGACCGAGGCCGACAGATAGCCGATGACCGCGTCGAACCAGACGTAGAGCCGCTTGTCGCCGCGGTCGGACCAGCCCGGCAGCGGGATCGGAACTCCCCAGTCGAGGTCGCGCGAAATGGCCCGCGGCCGCAGGTCCTCCAACAAGTTCTGGCTGAACTTCAAGACGTTGGGTCGCCAGTCGGTGCGCCCCTGCAGCCACGATCCGAGTGACTCGGCGAACGCCGGCAGCTCGAGGAAGAACTGCGCGCTCTCCACGAACTTCGGCGCTTTGCCGTCGATCTTCGACCTCGGATTGATCAAGTCTTGCGGGTCGAGCTGATTGCCGCAGCTGTCGCACTGGTCACCGCGGGCGCCGTCGTAGCTGCAGATCGGGCAGGTGCCCTCGACGTAGCGATCCGGCAGCCCGCGGCCGGTCGCGGCGTCGATCGCCGACAGCTGCGACCGCTCAACGACGTAACCGTTCTTGTGCAGCGCGGAGAACATCTCCTGCACGACGGCGTAGTGGTTGCGCGTCGTCGTACGCGTGAACAGGTCGTACGACAGGCCCAGGCCCTGCAGGTCCTCGGCGATCACCCGGTTGTAGCGGTCGGCGAGCTCGCGGGCCGTGACGCCCTCGCGGTCGGCCTGCACCTGGATCGGGGTGCCGTGCTCGTCCGTGCCACTGACCATCAGCACCTTGTTGCCCGCCATCCGCTGGTAGCGGCTGAAGACGTCAGAGGGCACGCCAAAGCCGGCGACGTGGCCGATGTGGCGAGGGCCGTTGGCGTAAGGCCAAGCGACCGCGGTCAAGACATGGCGGGACATGACCTCAGGCTAGTGAGCCGGACCAACCGACTTCGACGTGACCAACGCGTCGAACACATCTCGCTTGGGAAGCCCGGTCTCCTGGGCGACCGCAGCGATCGCCTCCTTCCGCGACAACCCCGCCTGCTCGCGCACGCCAACCTGTCGGACGAGTTCGTCGCCGGTGAGCTCAACCGTCGACGCGGGGGCGCCAGCCACCACGATGGTGATCTCACCGCGTACGCCGTCGGCGGCCCACGCCATCAGCTCGCCCAGCGTCCCCCGCTTGATCTCCTCGTGGGTCTTGGTGAGTTCGCGGCAGACGACCGCCCGCCGGTCGGCGCCCAACACCTCAGCCATGTCGGCGAGCGCGTCAGCCAGCCGATGGGGTGCCTCGAACAGCACGGCCGTACGCCGCTCGGCGGCCAGCAAGCCCAACCGGGCCCGGCGCTCGCCGGCCTTGCGGGGCAGGAAGCCCTCGAAGCAGAACCGGTCGCTCGCCAGCCCGCTGACCGCCAGCGCTGTCGTCACCGCGGACGGCCCCGGTATGCAGGTAACCGGCAACCCCGCCTCCGCAGCAGCCGCCACGAGGCGGTAGCCAGGGTCCGAGACGCTCGGCATGCCGGCGTCGGTGATGAGCAGCACCCGCTGGCCGGCCCGCAGCGCCTCGAGCAGCAGCGGGGTCCGCTCGACCTCGTTGCCGTCGAAGTACGACACCACGCGGCCGGTCAGCCGCACGTCCAGATCTCGGCACAGCCGCTGCAGCCGCCGGGTGTCCTCGGCGGCGATGACCTCAGCCGCAACCAGCTCGTCGCGCAGGCGAGCGCTCGCGTCAGACGCCTGGCCGATCGGCGCGCCGGCCAGGACGAGGGGCATGGCTCCATCCTCGCAGCCGCGCCGCCTCGTAGTCTCGGCTGATGACCGCGACGCTGGCCGAACGCGAGCCCTCGCCCTTCGACGACGCTGCCGACGTCAACGAACCCTGGCGCAACCGGCTGCAGCCGCTGATCACAGCCGGCAAGGGCGGCTGGCTGGTCACCCTTGCGGTGGGTCTGCTTGCCGGGCTGCTGCGGTTCCTGCGGCTCGACCTGCCGACCGGCAAGATCTTCGACGAGATCTACTACGCCTGCGACTCGCAGAACCTCGTCCGCTTCGGCGTCGAGCAGGGCACCAACGCGGGCCCCGGCTGCATCCCCAACGGCCAGCCGGGGTTCATCGTCCACCCCCCGGTAGGCAAGTGGCTGATCGGTTTGGGTGAAAAAACCTTCGGCGTCAACGAGTTCGGTTGGCGCTTCAGCGCGGCTGTCTTCGGCACCCTGACGGTCATCGTGCTCGTCCGCATGGCGCGACGGATGACCGGCTCGACCCTGCTGGGCGCCCTCGCCGGGACCCTGCTCGCCCTGGACGGCCTGCACTTCGTCCAGAGCCGCACGTCGATGCTCGACATCTTCCTGTGCTTCTTCATCACCGCGTCGTTTGCCTGCCTGGTGATCGACCGAGACGACATCCGCAAGCGGCTCTCCGCTGCCGACGGCGACGAGCTTGTCGGGGCTGGACCACGCTTTGGCCGACGACGTTGGCTGCTGTTGGCCGGCGTCAGCATGGGCCTCGCGGTTGCCACCAAGTGGAGCGGCCTCTACTACCTCGTGCTTCTGCTGGTGCTCGCCTTCATCTGGGAGGTGGGTGCCCGCCGGACCGCCGGGATCGCCCTGCCGTGGCGGGCCACCGCGCGCCGGTCGCTCCTCCCCCTGCTGCTGGTCTTCGTGATCCTGCCGGCGGCGATTTACGTCCTGTCCTGGACCGGCTGGTTCCTCTCCGACAACGGCTACGACCGCAACTGGGCAACGCCGGAGAACGCGACGTACGGCTTCCTGCCGGAGGGCCTGCGTTCCTGGTGGCACTACCACGTGGAGATGTACGGGTTCCACAGCAACCTGGCGAGCAAGCACCCGTATCAGTCGCACCCGCTGGGTTGGCTGTTCCTCGCCCGACCGGTCTCGTACTACTACCCGGGGACCATCGCGCCAGGGCAGCTCGGTTGCCAGGTCGACAACTGCGCCCGCGAGGTCCTCGCGATCGGCACGCCGGCGATCTGGTGGGCGTCGATCCCCATGCTGTTTGCCAGCGGGTGGCTCTGGATCAGCCGGCGTGACTGGCGCGGGCTCGCCGTCGTCGCCATGGTGCTGACTGCGATCCTGCCGTGGATCCCGAGTGATCTGCACAAGCGCACGATGTTCCTGTTCTACGCGCTGCCCGCGGTGCCGTTCATGTGCCTGGGGCTCGCGATCTGCGCTGGCTGGATCCTCGGCGGCCCAGGTGCTTCCGCGCGCCGTCGGCGCATCGGCGCAGCGATCGTCGGCAGCTACGTCGCGGTCGTCGTCGTCAACTTCGTCTACCTCTATCCAGTGCTGGCGGCGCAGACCCTGCCGTACGCCGACTGGAAAGCCCGGATGTGGTTCAGCAGCTGGATCTAGCCGGACGCTCCGCTCGGCCTGTCGTTGAGTGAGGAGCCTGCGGTGGAGCGGTTTCGGGTGGAGCTGAGGGGATTCGAACCCCTGACCCCCTCGATGCGAACGAGGTGCGCTACCGGACTGC
>JBKJLP010000509.1:0-10857 GCA_046596735.1 Mycobacteriales bacterium
CGATGCTCTGGAGATCTCGTCGGCGATGGATGCCGTCGGTGGCGAGATGAACGCCTTCACCGACAAGGAACTGACCTGTTACTACGCCCGAGTGCTGGATGACGATCTGCCGCTAGCCGTCGACCTTGTCAGCGACATGGTGACCTCATCGCTCGTCACCACTGAGGACGTCGAGTCTGAGCGCGGCGTGATCCTTGAAGAGATCGCCATGCACGACGATGACCCTGGCGACGTGGTCCACGACGCGTTCGCGGCGGCGCTTTACGGCGACAGCCCGCTTGGCCGGCCGGTGATCGGGAGTGTCGAGGGGATCCGGACCCTGTCTCGCACGGCGATCGCCGGCTACTACCGACGGCGCTACACCCCGGACCGGATGGTCATCGCGGCCAGCGGCGGACTGGACCACGATCGCCTGCTTCGCCTGGTACGCAAGGCGTTTGCTGGCCAGCTTGAGGGACCCAAGACTCCCTCCCCGTTGCGCCCCGGCCATCGCGTTGTGCCTTCGCAGTCCTCGGTCGTCGTGCAGGAGCGCGCGACCGAGCAGGCCAACCTGGTGCTCGGCACCACGGCCCTGCGCCGCGACGACCCGCGCCGGTTTGCCATGGCGCTGCTCAACGGAGCACTCGGCGGCGGGATGTCGTCGCGGTTGTTTCAGGAGGTGCGCGAAGAGCGTGGGCTCGCTTACTCGGTCTACTCCTACGCCTCCTCCCATGCCGACACGGGAGCTTTCGGCGTGTATGCCGGCTGCGCGCCCGGCAAGGTCGACGAGGTGCTCGACGTGTGCCGCGAGCAGCTCGCGCTCATGGCGGACAAGGGCATCACCGCGCAGGAACTGAGTCGAGCCAAGGGCCAGATGCGTGGCGGCTTCGTGTTGGGGCTCGAGGACACCGGATCGCGGATGAGCCGGCTGGGCAAGGGCGAGCTCATGCACGGTGAGGTCGTCGAGGTCGATGAGTTGCTGGCCCGGATCGAGGCGGTGACCCTTGACGACGTACGCGAGGTCGCCGCCGACGTGTTGAACCGTCCGCTCTCCCTCGGCATCATCGGACCGTACGGCGACCGCGATTTTTCCGAGGCCATCGCGCCGTAAATATCCACGCCCTTGGTCACTAATCGTCACCAGTCGGTAGCGCTAAGGGGCTATGTCGCGCAGGTGCCCGTTAGTCCAGAGTTGTGTGGTGAGGCGATCCTGCCCTGCCTAAGCCGGAACGAGTGGTGATGGACGATCGGGGAGACGGGGCCGGCCTGGCCTATCCCGCTACCCCGCAGCGCTTTGCCGACCGCTACATCTTCGGCAGTGTGCTGAAGCACGGCCACGGGGTCGACACCTATCACGCGGTGGATACCCGCACCGGGACAGATGTCGTGGTGAAGACGATCGACGCCAGCGTTATCCATGCCACTGCCCGCCTTCGGTTCGAGCATGAGACGTACGTCTTGCGGCAGCTGTCCGGGACAGGACTGACCGGGCTTCTGGATGCCGGCGTCTGTGACGACCTGCTCTACCTCGTCCAGCCGTTCGTCGCTGGGACGACGCTTCAAGGCCGCTTGGCCTTGGGTCCGCTGGGCTTCGCCGACGCGCTGCGCGTCGGCGTCGCGATCGCCGGGGCGCTCGACATCGCGCACGGTGCAGGTGTGTGCCATCGGGACGTCAAGCCCGCGAATGTTGTGGTCGACGGCGAGCCGATCCGCGTGGTCACCTTGATCGACTTCGGCTTTGCCCGCAGCCAGTGGCTTGACGAGTCGATCCGGGATGACCTGGTGGGCACCGTCCGCTACCTGGCGCCGGAGTCCGCCGGTCTGCTCGCCGTTCCTGCGGACGACCGATCGGACCTGTATGCCCTGGGAGTCCTGCTCTTCGAGTGCCTGGCAGGGCGTCCGCCCTTCGTGGGTCCTGGCGTTGGTGATCTGCTTCGCCAGCATTTATCCACGCCCGTCCCTGAACTACGCGACTTAGGGCTGAACTTCCCCCGGGTCATCGACGCGGTGCTGCAGCGCCTGCTGCGCAAGGAGCCCGGCGAGCGCTACCAGTCGGCCGCGGCCGTCGCCGCTGACCTCCAGCGACTGCTGGACGCTACCGAAGCCGGCGACCTGGACCCGAAGATTATCGTCGGTCGGCTCGACCGGCGGCACACCCTCACCGACCCGGCGTTCGTCGGACGCGACGCCGAGTTCAGCGCGCTCAAAGTCCTGCTGGACTCCGTTCAGGCCGGCGACAGTGGGCTGCTGCTCGTCGAGGCCGACTCCGGGGGCGGTAAAAGTCGACTGCTGACGGAGCTCGTACTGCAGGCAGGCGGATCCGGAACGGCCTTCCTGCGAGGACAAGCCGTGGCTCAGGCGGCCCAGCGACCATTCACGTTGCTGCGCGGCGTCGCGCAGGACCTCGTCGCGCTGTTCGACGGGGACGAGCCGGGCACACGAGGACTGCTCGAGCGCGTCGGTGAGGCTGCTGCCACGGCAGTCCGAGCGCTGCCTGATCTCGCTCCGTTGCTCGGAGCGCCGGCTTCTGAGGACGCCGGTCCAGAGCAGTTCGGCGAGCAACGCAGTCTAGCCGCCCTGCATCAGTTGTTCGCGTCGGTGTCGACTCCCAGCCGGCCGGTCATCATCGTGCTTGACGACTGCCAGTGGGCGGATGGCCTGACGTTGCGCCTGCTATCAGAGCTGTTCGGCGCTGGTGGGTCGCCACCGCCGCACCTCGGGGTCATCGCGGCCTTCAGGTCCGAGGAGGTCCCCGTCGACCACCCGCTGCGGTGCATCGCCCAGGCAGGACTGGTCCAGTTGGGAACGCTGTCGCCCGAAGCGATGGTCCAACTCGCTGAGTCCATGGCCGGTCCGCTACCGGAGAAGGCAGTAGCCACCGTGGTGCGGCTTGCGGACGGCAGTCCGTTTATGGGAACCGCAGTCCTTCGTGGCCTGGTTGAGTGCGGTGCGCTCGTCGGGGAGAGCGCCGGATGGTCCGTCAATGAGGCTGCTCTCCGTGACGTTCAGACCACCCGCCGTTCGGCGGTCTTCCTGGTCCGTCGACTCGAGCTCCTCTCACCGCACGCCCTCCGGCTCCTGTCAGCTGGTGCCGTGCTGGGTAAGGAGTTCGACGTCGAGCTCAGCGCGTCCTTGGTAGGAGCTCAGGCCCTCGCACCCTCGATCCTCGAGGAGGCGCGCCGGCGTCGGCTGCTATGGGTGGACGACCGAACCGGCCGGTGCAGTTTCTTCCATGACAAGATCCGGGAGGCGCTTCTGGACCGGCTCGAGCCGGAAGCCCGCCGCCAGCTGCACGCCAGTGCGGCCGAGGCGTTGGAACGTGCCGGGGTCGACGATGGGCGAGTCTTCGACCTCGCCTACCACCACGACGCCGCGGGGCTCCACGAGGCCGCGTGCCCCTATGCCCTCCGGGCGGCCGAGCTCGCTCGAGGCCAACACGGGCTCGATGCCGCCGTCACGCACTACCGGATGGCCGACCGCGGGGTGCACAAGGCAGACCATGGCACGCGCTTGCGCATCGCCGAAGGACTGGGCGATGTCCTGACGCTGCAGGGCGTCTACGCCGAAGCGGAGCGGCAACTGACCCTGGCGCGCAGCCTCGTCGAGGACCGGGTTCATAGCGCTGCTCTGGAAGGCAAGCTCGGGGATGTTGCGTTCAAGCAGGGAGATGTCCCCACGGCCAGAAATCACTTGGAAGCGGCGATGCGGGGGCTGGGGCGTCCCATCCCCCGGTCGATCGCGGTGCTGTTCCTGTGGCTGTTGTGGGAACTCCTGATCCAGACGGCACATACCGTCCTGCCGCGTCTGACCGCGCGGCGCACAACGCCGGGCCGCGCGGGTCGGGCAGCCGAGGACGTGCTTGCCATGCGGCTGCACAGCCGACTGGCCTACCTCTACTGGTTCCACAGCGGCAAGATCCCCTGTGCTTGGTCGCACCTGCGCGGCCTGAACCTCGCCGAGCGCTACCCACCTTCGCTGGAACTCGGACAGGCTTGGTCGGAGCACGCGCCCGTCATGACGATGCTCCCGTGGTTTGCCCGCGCCGTGCGGTACGCGGAGCGATCGCTTGTCGTACGGCGAGAGCTGGGGGACGTCTGGGGACAGGGGCAGAGCAGGGGCTTCGCCGGGGTCACCCTCTACGCCGCGTCGCGTTTCGACGAGGGCGAGGAGGCCTGTCGTGAGGCGCTGCGCCTGCTGGAGTCGACCGGTGACAAGTGGGAGAGCAACACCGCCGGGTGGAACCTGGCGATGTGCCTTTACCGCAAGGGCGACCTGCGTCAGGCGTCCGAGGTCGCACAGGAGGTCTACGCCACCGCCACCGCCATCGGCGACCAGACGTCCGCCGGAGTTGCGCTTTCGGTATGGACCCGGGCCAGCGGCGGACGGGTCGACCGCCAGCGAATCGAGCGAGAACTCACGCAGGGCAGGGAGGACGCCAGCACCACAACCGAGCTCCAGCTCGCAGCGGGACTCGCCGCGCTGGCCGATGACGAACTCGACCTCGCACTGCAGCACCTCGACGACGCGGCCGCGACCGTCGCCCGAGCCGGGCTTCGCCAGGAATACGTCGCTCCCGTATTTCCGTGGCGCGCCACCGTTGTTCGGATGCTGGCCGAGCGCGCCTCGCTGCACGACCCGCGTCGACGCCGGGCCCGGCTCCGGTCTGCGCACCGGGCGACGCTCCGGGCGAGGTTCTGGGCGTTCAGTTATCGCAACAATGCACCGCACGCCCACCGGGAGGCTGCGCTCGTCGCCTCGCTGCGGGGGCGCCACAGGCAGGCGAACCGACTCCTTCACAAGAGCCTGGAAACGGCCCAACGACAGGGTGCGGTCTACGAGGCGGCACTGACCTCTGCGGCGATGGCCGAACTCGACGTCGTTCGGGGTGGACCGATGGCGCCGTGGGAGAGCGCGCGGGCCGCTGTGTTGGAGTTGGAGGTCTTGGCCGTACCCGACCCCGAGGTTCATTCCAGCACCGGCAGCGTTTCGATGTTCGACCGGTTCACCACCCTGCTCGCCGCCGGCCGTGACTTCACTGCCGCGTCCTCGTTCGCCGCAATCGAGAGCGCCACCCGCAAAGCGGCGCTCGCACTCCTACGTGGCGAGCGTTGCCACCTCGTCGACGTTGCGGCGCTGGAGGATGACCACCTCGTCTCGCTCTCCGGCGAGTCGGTCGATGGGGTCAGCCGCACCCTGCTGACCCGCGCCGTCATGAGTAGGACCCCCGTCGTCGCGGATGACTCTGGCGCCGACGACAGCGAGAGCCTGCTGCTGTCCGGGATCCGTTCAGTGCTTGCGGCCCCGATCATGGTGCACGGCGAGCCGCGTTCTTGTTTCTACGTCACCCACCGGCAGATCGGTCAGCTGTTCGGGGAGGAGGAGGTGCAACTGGCCGCGTTCGTGGCCACGCTCGCCGGCGCCGCCTACGAGCACCTCGCCGGATCTGAGACCCGGTTTAGGTCCCTCGCGCAGAACTCCAGCGACGTCCTCACTCTCGTCGACCGCGACGGGGTCGTGAGCTACCAGAGTTCGGCAGCGGATCGGGTCTTCGCCCTTGCCGGGCAGGGTTTGCGGGGCACGCTCATCACTGATTGGGTCCACCCTGACGACCTGGATCGGTTCAACGCTGCTCTGGCTGAGGCAACGCGCGAGGTCGAAGTGCGGATCGAATGCCGCTTCCGGCGCGCTGACGGGATCTACCTGTTCGCCGAAACCGCGGTCACGAACCTGCTCGAGGACCCCACGGTGGGAGCGCTCGTGCTCAACACCCGC
This sequence comes from Mycobacteriales bacterium, assembly GCA_046596735.1. Taxonomy (GTDB): domain Bacteria; phylum Actinomycetota; class Actinomycetes; order Mycobacteriales; family SCTD01; genus RYN-124. The sequence goes on from JBKJLP010000509.1 coordinate 5,752, forward strand.
GACGTCAGTGATCGCCGCCGGCTCGAAGATGAACTGCGCGAACGGGCCCTGCACGACGAGCTCACCGGGCTCCCCAACCGGGCCCTGTTCCTCGAGCGGCTCGAGCACGCCCTCCGGCGACGAGCGCCCCACAACCTCGTCACCTGCTTCCTGGACCTTGACGACTTCAAGGCGGTCAACGACACGCTCGGTCACGGTGCGGGTGACGCTCTGCTCGTCGCGGTCGCCGAACGGCTCCGCGAATGCCTGCGGCCGGGAGACACGGTCGCCCGGTTCGGCGGAGACGAGTTTGCCGTTTTGTTGGAGGACACCGATCTTGCGACTGCAATCATCGTGGCGCAGCGCATCCTCGATCAGACCGCTGTGCCCGTCCTGCTCGGCGACACCGAGATCGTGCCGCACACCAGCATCGGCATCGCCCCGGCCGGCGTGTCGACCACCCGGCCCGACCATTTGCTCGCCGAGGCCGACACCGCCATGTACGCGGCAAAAGCGCGTGGATCGCATCGCTACGAGATCTTTCAGCCGGCCATGCGCTTGGCCACGGAGCATCGCTCCCGGATGCGTACCGAACTCGATCGAGCGCTCGCCGGCGACGAGCTGCGCCTGCACTACCAGCCGATCGTGGACCTACGCACCGGGCACAGGCGGGGCGTCGAGGCACTCGTTCGTTGGCAGCATCCCGCAGGTCGCCTGCTGCCCCCCAAGGAGTTCATCAAGGTCGCGGAGGACAGCGGACAGATCGCCTCCCTCGGCCAGTGGGTCTTCCGAACCGCCTGCTCCGACCTGGTGCACCTCGGTCCGGAAATTTACATGAGCGTCAATGTGTCGGCCCGGCAGCTCCAGCTGCCCAACTTCGTGCAGTCCATCGCTGAGACGCTCCAGGATTTCGACCTACCCGCTCCCCGGCTCGTGCTGGAGATCACTGAAACGGCCGCCGTGGCCGACCTCGACGGGGCGATCGCGCGGCTCCTGGAGCTCAAGGCCCTGGGCCTTCAGCTTGCTCTTGACGACTTTGGCACCGGTTACTCCCCGCTGTCCTACCTCCGTCGCTTCCCTATCGACTTTCTCAAAATCGACCGCTCGTTTGTGCAGGGCGTCGCCGCGCGGAGCGAGGATCGGGCGATCGTGCGCGGTGTTATCGACATGGCTCACGCACTCGGGCTACGGACCATTGCCGAAGGGGTCGAGCAGGCAGACCAGCATGACGTCCTGCGCGACTTAAACTGCGACCTCGCGCAGGGCTATTACTGGATGGCCGCGGTTCCCCTGTCGTCGTTGCCCAGCGCCGTCGTACCTGGTTCCAGGGAAGGTGCGCCGGAGCACGCCACACCGGTCCTGGAGTAGTGGCTGCTGCGGAACGCGGTGACGTCCTGAGCTGCAGCTGTCGTCAGGCCGTGCGCCTCCGGAGGGTGAGCGCGCCCAGGCCCACCGCGGCGACGATGCAGGCGACGACGATGGCGAGGTCGACGCGGGCCTGGCTGGAGCCGCCGACCGCGACGGCCTGCTGCATGGCGTCGACGATGTACGTCATGGGCAGCACGTTGCTGGCCAGTTGCAGCGGCCGGGGCATCTGTGGGCGAGGCAGGAACAGTCCGCACAGCAGCAACTGCGGGATGACGAACGCCGGCAGCATCTGCACCGCCTGAAACTCGGTCGTCGCGAAAGCAGACCCCAGTAACCCCAGGGTGTTGCCCAGCAGCGCGGAGAGCAGTGCGATGACGACCACCCAGGCGGCTGACCCCGCGACCTCGAGCCCGAGCGGACCGAGCGCCAGGGCGCTGACCAGCGCGGTCTGCAGCAACGCGACGAGTCCGAAGGCCACGGCGTAGCCAAGCAACACGTCGAGCTTGCCGACGGGCAAGGTGAGCAAGCGCTCCAGGGTGCCGGTGGTGCGTTCGCGCAACGTGGCCACGCTGGTGACGACAAACATGGTGGTGAGGGGGAAAATCGCCAGTAGAGCTGGACCGATCCGGTCGAAGGTGCCGGGCACGCCATCAAATACCCAAGCCAGCAAGGACAACAGCACGCAAGGCAGGGCGAGTAGCAAGGCCAGCGTGCGGTGGTCGCCGCGCAACTGCAGCAGGATCCGGCGAGCCGTGGCGTGGATAGCCCGGCCGCTCATGCCGCGGACTGCCCGCGTACGAGGTGCAGAAAGGCCTGTTCAACGTCGGTCGTCCCAGTCCGGGCGAGCAGCGCTGAAGGGCTGTCGTCGGCCAGCAGCCGACCGTCCCGCAGGATCAGCAACCGGTCGCAGCGCGACGCTTCATCCATCACGTGGCTGGACACGAGCAGTGTCGTGCCGGCCTGCGCGAGCGTTCCGAAGGTGGACCAGAGCTCCTCGCGCAGCACCGGGTCGAGGCCGACGGTCGGCTCGTCGAGGACGAGCAGCGGTGGCTTTCCCAGCAGGGCGGTGCCCAGTGAGACGCGGGCGCGTTGTCCGCCGGACAGCGCATCGACCCGGTTGCGGGCGTGGTCGCGGAGTCGCACCGTGTCGAGGACATCCATAACGGCGGAATCCGCAACGCCCAGCACGCTGGCGAAATAGCTCAGGTTCTGCAGCACCGTGAGGTCGCCGTAGACCGAGGGCGACTGGGTAACGTAGCCGATCTGGCGGCGCAGGCTCGGAGCGCCAGCCGGCTGACCCAGGACCTGGACCGAGCCCCTCACGTTGGCCTGCACACCCACGAGGCAGCGCATGAGCGTCGTCTTGCCGCAGCCGCTGGGGCCGAGTAGTCCGACGACCTGGCCCGGCCTGATGGAAGCGCTGATCTGGTGCAGGACCTCCCGGTTGCCCCGGCGTACAGCGAGGTCGGTGAGCTCGATCGCCAGGTCCATGCACCGAACCTTGACCCACGGCTGGGGCCCGTCAAGGCCGACACGGCCTGATCCCCGTACGGTGAGCGCATGACACGGGTGGCGGTTCTGGGGGCCAAAGGGCGCATGGGCGCTGAGGTCGTGCGCGCGGTCAACGCTGCCCACGACCTCGAGGTGGCAGCGACGTACGACGTGGGGGATGCGCTCGACCTCAACGGTGTCGAGGTGGCGGTGGACTTCACCGCGCCGGATGCGGTCATGGGCAACCTGCAGGCCTGCATCAAGGCCGGGGTGCACGCCGTGGTCGGTACGACGGGCTTCGACGACGCCCGGCTGGCCCAAGTTCGCGGCTGGCTCAAGGACGCCCCTGAGGTCGGCGTACTGATCGCGCCCAACTTCGGCGTCGCGGCGGTGCTGATGATGCGCTTTGCCGCGCAGGCAGCACGCTTCTTTGACAGCGTCGAGATCGTCGAGTTGCACCATCCGCACAAGGCCGATGCGCCGTCGGGCACCGCACGTCGGACCGCGGAATTGATCGCGGCGGCTCGGGAGGGCATGCCGGCGATGCCGGACGCAACCTCGACCTCGCTCGATGGAGCTCGCGGGGCCGACATCTCGGGAGTCCGGGTGCATGCCGTACGGATGACCGGGATGGTCGCCCATCAGGAGGTCATCCTCGGCGGCGAGGGTGAGACATTGACCTTGCGCCACGACTCCTACGACCGGGCCTCGTTCATGCCTGGCGTGCTGTTGGGTATCCGCGGGGTCGGTGCGTTGCCCGGCCTCACCGTCGGCCTTGAGGCGCTGCTCGACCTGTGAAAACCGCGGTTCTTATGGTCGCGGCCACCGCGATGGTGGCGTTCTACCTGCTGGTGCGGGCGGTTGATCTGTTCTCGACGGGGACGATCACCGGGGTGTTGCTTGGGGTCGGCGTGCTGCTTCTCATCGCTGTCGGTGGCCTGCTGGTGGCCGGCGAGGTGCGGCTCGGGTTGGGGAGCAGTCGCCTGGCCAAGCGGCTGGCTTCTGAGGGTGACCCAGGGGAGCCGGCCGACCTGCCGCGTACGCCATCGGGGCGGCTGACCCCCGCGGCTGCGGACGAGTTGTTCGCGCGGCGCAAGGCAGAAACCGAGCAGGCGCCGGGGGACTGGCGCTGCTGGTGGCGGCTGGCGGCGGCATACGGCGAGGCGCGGGACACCTCAGCCGGCCGACGTGCGATGCGCAAGGCGATCGCGCTGGAGAAAGCCCAAGGCTAAGCGGTCAGATCGGTGTGGAAACGGACCTGGCGTTCGGACCGCTCGCCGAAATCGAGTTCGCGGGTGGCGCCGTCGCGGTCCCAGCCGGACGCGACGAGGAACGTACGGGTTGCAGCGTCGACAGCCCAGGCCCAGTGCACGGCGGTGGTGATGCCATCCCCCTCCCAGTGCGCGACGGTGGCCGCAACCAGCCGCGAACCGTGGCCGCGCCGGCCCCAACGCGGCCCCACGATCAGCGTGGTGATCTCCGCCGTCGTCGCGGGGTCCAGGCCGTCGTCCTCGGCCGGGCCGCTGGCAGCGAAGCCGACGAGCTCGGCGCCGTCCATCGCCACGAGCAGGCGGTGCCGTGCGCTCGGCGGCACCTCGACCGCCCGCAGCCACAGGGCCGCAGCCTGCTCCAGCGGGACGTCCAGCGCCGCGGCCGGCAGGAAGTCGTACGCCTCCCGCCAGGTGGCGAGTTGGATCCGCGCGACACGCTCGGCGTCCTCAGGTCGGGCCGGACGCACGCTGACATCGGCCACTCACTCAGCCTAGGTGGGCTGCGGTCGGTTCTTTCGATAGCGGATCTCGGGGACCGCGGTGCCGCCGCGGGTGAGGACCGTTCGCGCCCCATCTGCGATAAAGCCGTGCCTCTCATAGAACCGCCGCGCGGGATCGTTGCCCTCGAGCACCCACAACGCGCATACCGGCTGCGGCAGCAGACGGAGGCTTGCGGTCAGCAGCGCCGAGCCGAGGCCACCGGACTGGTGACCCGGCTCGACGTACATCGCCACGAGCTCCCCGGCGTCAGGAAGGTCGTCGTCCCGGCACGGCTGCACCGCAGCGAATCCGCGTGCGACGCCAGCTCGCTCGGCGACGAGCAGGTGGGTCTCGCCGTCGCGCTCGGCGAGCCACTGCTCCCACTGAGCCACCCGCTCATCTGTCACCTGCAGGACGCCTACGTCGGTCTGTTCGACGCGGAATGGCTCGGCGCCCTGCAGGTCACAGACGAGCGAGTGGCTCAGTGGAGCAGTGGCTCGCCGAGCGCTACGGCGAG
>JBKJLP010000212.1:0-2909 GCA_046596735.1 Mycobacteriales bacterium
ACGGGTAGGCATCCTGCCCGAAGGCGGTTGCCTGTGGTCTTGCCAATGCGGATTCCAGCAGACCCCAGTCCCGGACCTCCATAGATCCCCCGAGCGCGGCGGCACCGACCGCACGGAGGTCATCGAGGTCGAGGTAGTTCACTGCCCGAGCCGGTCAAGGAGTCCTTTGTTGTCGCGCACGAACTCGTTCAGGAACGCCTCGCGCTCCTTCCGCCAGCCACTCGCGGCCTCGGTGATGGCCCGACGCGCGAACTCCTGCATGCTCACGCCCGTCTGTGCGGCCGCTGCCTTCAGCAAGGCAGTTTCCTCGTCGGTCAAGCGAAGCGTCATAGCCATCAGCCATGATACCGCCTCGGTATCAGACCGTCGACTGCGCCTGCAACCAGTCGAGGGCCAGCCGGTACCCCGCGACACCGAGCCCGGTGATGGTGCCGGTGGCCACGGCGCTGACGACGCTGGCGTGCCGGAAGTCCTCGCGAGCTGCGGTCTGGCTGATGTGCACCTCGACCAACGGGGCCGTCAGCTGCGAACAGGCATCCCGCAGCGCGATCGAGTAGTGGCTCCAGGCGGCGGCGTTCAGCACGACTGGCGTGGCGCTGTCGGCCGCCTCGTGCAGCCAGCCGATCATCGTCGCCTCGTCGTCGGTCTGGCGTACGTCGACGTCGGGGTTCGCGTCCTTGCAGAGCGCGACCAGCTCTTCGTACGTCGTGTCGCCGTAGACCAGCGGCTCTCGGCTGCCGAGACGCCCCAGGTTGGGCCCGTTGAGGACAAGCACCCGCGTCACAAGAAGCCCTTTCTGCTGCGATCCTTGCGGACCTCTTCGTATGCCGCGACCAGCAGGGAGGGGTCGGGGTCCTCGAGCATCCTGGGCTTCGCGAGGCCGTCGAGCACGACGAAACGCAGACGACTCCCTCGCGACTTCTTGTCGACGGCCATCGTCGCGAGGAGCTTGTCCCAGTTGCCGTCGTACTGCGTCGGCAGACCAACGCTCTCCAGCACGCTTCTGTGCCGGGCCGCCGTGTCGTCGTCGAGTCGCCCGGCGATTCGGCCCAGCTCGGCCGCAAAAACCAGGCCAACGCTCACCGCGGCGCCGTGCCGCCACCGGTACTCCTCGACCTTCTCGATGGCGTGGCCCAGCGTGTGCCCGTAGTTCAGGAACTCGCGCTGGCCCTGTTCGGTCAGGGCAGCGCCGACGACCTCGGCCTTGACGGCGATGGCCCGCTCGATCAGCTCGCGGGTGTGCGGCCCCTGCGGAGTCACCGCGCGCTCGTCCATCAGGTCGAGGATGACCGGGTCGTGGGTGAAGCCGACTTTGATGATCTCCGCAAGGCCGGCAACGTAGTCCCTGCGCGGCAGGGTCTCGAGGGCGGTCAGGTCGGCGAGCACACCGGCGGGCGGGTGGAAGGCTCCGACGAGGTTCTTTCCCGCCGCGGTATTGACCCCCGTCTTGCCCCCGACGGCGGCATCGACCATGGCAAGCAGCGTGGTGGGGACATGGACCACCTTGACGCCACGCAGCCAAGTCGCGGCGACGAACCCCGCAAGATCGGTGGTCGCGCCGCCACCGACGCTGACGATGGCATCGCCGCGGGTGAACCCGACCTGACCGAGGACGTCCCAGCAGTACGAAGCGACGGTGAGGTCCTTCTGGCCCTCTCCCTCAGGAACCTCGATGAGGTGTGCCCCGACCAGCTCGGTACGGATGGCTTCCGCAGTGGCCAGCAGGCTGGCCGGGTGGATGACCGCGACCCGCTGCGCGCTGTCGAGCAGGTCCGCCAGCTCCCCCAGCAGGCTGTGACCGACGACGACGTCGTACGGCGCCGCGCCGGAGACGCGGATACGGGTCGGTTCCACGCGGCCACGCTAGCGGTCACTCGCTGAGCAGTAGCTCCTCGAGCACCTGCTCCGGTGTCTTTCCATCGGTCGAGATCTCGATGCTCGCGACCTCGCGGTAGAGGGGCAACCGCTCGGCGAGGAGCAGCTGGAGCTGTGCCCGCGGGTTCAGCGCCAGCACGGGACGCGCGGCAGACATCCCGACCCGCTTGGTGGCCGCGGCGAGCCCGACCGCGAGGAAGGCGACGTTGTGCGGCTTGAGCCGCTGCCGCGTCTGCTCATCGAGGACCGCTCCCCCACCGAGGCTGAGAACGCCGAGGTGCTCGGCGAGCGCGCGTCGTACCGCTTCGCTCTCGAGCGCACGGAAGGCCTCCTCCCCGTCCTCGAGGAACAGGTCGGCAATGCTCTTACCCGCAACGCCCTCAATGTCGGCGTCGGTGTCGCGGAAAGCCACGCCGAGCCGCTCGGCCACGAGCCGACCGACGGTGGTCTTGCCGGCGCCCGGGGGGCCCACCAGGACAAGGACAGGCGTCGTCACCGGATCGCGAGGCTCTTGAGGTAGCCCTCGTAGTTGCGTCGGGTCTCCTCGACCGAGTCTCCCCCGAACTTCTCGAGAGACAGGTCGGCCAGCACCAGCGCGACCATCGCCTCGGCCACGACACCGGCCGCCGGTACGGCGCAGACATCGCTGCGCTGGTGATGCGCCACCGCGGCCTCACCCGTCGCGGTGTCGACTGTCCGGAGCGCCCGCGGAACGGTGCTGATGGGCTTCATCGCGGCGCGTACCCGCAGCACCTCGCCCGAGGACATCCCGCCCTCCGTGCCGCCGAGGCGGCCGCTCGTACGTTGCAAGCCGTTCTCGCCGTGGACGATCTCGTCCATGACCTCGCTGCCGCGTCGACGTGCGGCCTCGAAGCCGTCGCCGATCTCCACGCCCTTGATGGCTTGGATGCCCATCAGCGCTCCGGCCAGCCGGGAGTCCAGCCGCCGGTCCCAGTGCACGTGGCTCCCAAGCCCCGGGGGAAGGCCGTAGCCGAGAACCTCCACGACTCCGCCAAGTGTGTCGCCGTCCCGGT
>JBKJLP010000277.1:0-2813 GCA_046596735.1 Mycobacteriales bacterium
ACCTTGGCCCGTAGCGCGAAGGATCGGGCTGAGAACGTGATGATCGTCGACCTCGCCCGCAATGACCTCGGCCGGGTGTGCGCGTCGGGCACGGTCGACGTGGTGGACTTTATGAGGGTCGAGCGCTACAGCCACGTCATGCACCTAGTCTCGACGGTGTTCGGCGAGCTGGCCCCGGGTCGTGATGCGCTCGATGTGTTCGACGCGACGTTCCCCGCTGGGACGGTCAGTGGGGCGCCGAAGCCGCGGGCGATGGAGATCATCGAGTCGCTGGAGCCGACCCGCCGGAATCTCTACGCAGGGACCGTCGGTTATCTCGACGCCGCGGGTGACATGGACATGGCCATCGCGATCCGCACCGCCGTGCTGCACCAGGGTCGGGCCTATGTCCAGGCCGGGGCCGGGCTGGTCGCCGACAGCGACCCCGAAGCCGAGCAGCGCGAGTGCGAGAACAAGGCCGCCGCCGTACTGCGGGCCGTGGCGGTAGCGGCCACGATGCGCCCCGCATGACACGCGTCATGAACGGAATCCGCATGGGTGTTTTCGGCAGCCGAAACACCCATGCGGATTCCGTTCATGGGCAGAGAGTGGGTCACGCATGAGGCGGGCGCTTCTGCTGTGCCTGGTCGGCGCGGGACTGGCGTTGCTGTCGTCATCGCGGGCCTGGAGCAACCGGATCGTCGACCACGGGCCGTCGTTGCCCCTCGAGCGCATCAGCCTCACGGGCGACACCTTGGCGCCGGGCCTCAGGCCGCTGGCGCTGGTCGGCCTGGCAGCTGTACTCGCCCTGCTGGCGACCCGCGGCTGGGCCCGCCGGGTCATCGGACTCCTGGTCCTCGGGAGTGGCGTCGGGATCGGCTACCTCGCTCTGGCCGAGCGGCCGACCGCAAGCACCGGCTGGTCGTGGGTCGCACTGGCCGGGGGCGTCGTACTCGCTGGGGGTGGGGTGTTGACGTTTCTGAAGGGACACCGCTGGGGTGGGCTGTCAGATGCCTACCGCACCCCCGCCGCCCGCGCAGACAGCGCTCCGGTCACTGACAAGGGTGTCTGGGACGCCCTGGACAGGGGCGAGGATCCGACCGCCGATCCGCATGGATAACGTGAGTGGCATGAGCGTCCTGGACGAGATCTTGGTGGGAGTGCGCGAGGATCTCGCTGCTCGCCAGGCCGTCACGTCACTCGACCAGCTCAAGGCCCTGGCACAGTCCCGCCCGGCTGCCCTCGACGGCATCAGCGCCCTGCGTCAGCCGGGGGTGGCCGTCATTGCCGAGGTCAAGCGGCGCAGCCCCAGCAAGGGCGCCTTGGCAGAGATCGCCGACCCGGCGGCGCTGGCCGCGGACTATGAGCTCGGAGGCGCGAGCGTGATCAGCGTCCTGACCGAGCAGCGCCGTTTCGGCGGCAGCCTCGAGGACCTCGACGCGGTGCGGAGCCGAGTCGAGGTCCCCGTCCTCCGCAAGGACTTCATCGTCTCGAGCTATCAGCTCTGGGAGGCCCGCGCTCACGGTGCGGACCTTGTCCTGCTGATCGTGGCCGCACTCGAGCAGGAGGCATTGGTCAGCCTGCTCGAACGCGCCGAGTCGCTCGGCATGACCCCGCTGGTCGAAGTACATGACGAGCTAGAGCTCATGCAGGCCCTCGACGCCGGCGCCAAGGTGATCGGGGTCAACGCCCGCAACCTCAAGACCCTTGAGATTCATCGTGAGGTCTTCAACGAGCTCAGTCCTTCGATACCAGCGGGCATCGTCAAGGTCGCGGAGTCCGGGATTCGTGGCCCTCGCGACCTGCTGGACTATGCCGCGGCCGGCGCCGACGCCGTTCTGGTCGGTGAGGGCGTGGTGGCCGGAGGCGACCCCCGCCAGGCAGTGGCCGACCTGGTCGCAGCGGGTGCCCACCCCTCTGCCCGCCACCACCACAAGTGACAGTCCACCCCGACCCCAGTGGCCACTTCGGCCCGTACGGCGGTCGCTTCGTCCCAGAGGCTCTTGTGGCCGCCCTCGACCAGCTGGCCGCCGCGCATGTCGAGGCACAGAACGACCCGGTGTTTCTCGCCGAGCTCGACGACCTGCTGACCAACTACGCCGGACGGCCGACGCCGCTGACCGATGCCAAGCGGTTCTCGGCCGAGGTCGGTCGCGGGGTGCGGGTGCTGCTCAAACGCGAGGACCTCGCACACACCGGATCGCACAAGGTCAACAACGTGCTGGGCCAGGCGCTGCTCACCAAGAAAATGGGCAAGCAGCGCGTCATCGCCGAGACGGGTGCTGGCCAGCACGGGGTCGCCACTGCCACGGCGGCCGCGCTCTTCGGGTTTGAGTGCACGGTTTACATGGGCGAGGAAGACACCCGTCGTCAGGCCCTCAACGTCGCCCGCATGCGGCTGCTCGGCGCCGAGGTCATCCCGGTGAGCACGGGCACGAAGACCCTCAAGGATGCGACCAACGAGGCCTTCCGCGACTGGGTCGCCAACGTCGAGACGACCCACTACGCGATCGGTTCGGTCGTCGGACCGCACCCGTTCCCGATGCTGGTGCGCGACTTCCAACGGATCATCGGCGTCGAGGCCCGCCAGCAGATCCTCGATCGCGTCGGCAGGTTGCCCGATGCCGCGGTGGCCTGTGTCGGGGGTGGCTCGAACGCGATGGGGCTGTTCCACCGCTTCGTCACCGACGACGAGGTGGCGCTGATCGGATGCGAGGCCGGCGGCGATGGTGTCGCAACGGGTCGGCATGCGGCACCGCTCACGGCCGGCAGCCCCGGCGTCCTGCACGGCGCTCGCTCCTATCTCATGCAAGACGAGGACGGGCAGACCCTCG
>JBKJLP010000348.1:0-3965 GCA_046596735.1 Mycobacteriales bacterium
TCTGGGCGTGTCCTTCGTCAGTGGAGCGCTGATCCTGACCGACACGCTGGGCCGAGTCTTCGACGACCTCTTCACCAGCGTCAACGAGAGGACAGCGGTCGTCGTGCGGGGGGTGGAACCTTTCAGCGCGTCCGGTCAGGGCGGCGATGCTCCGCGGCTTCCCGTGCCGACCTCTCTGGTGCCGAGCCTGCAGGGCGTCGAGGGCGTCGCGGTCGTCGTGGGAAGGGTCTCTGGATACGCGCAGCTGCTCAAGAAGGACGGCAAACCCTACGGAAGCGGACGCGCGCCGGCGTTCGGCAGCAGCTACGACCCCGACCCGCGCACGTCGTCTCAGACGCTGCGGACCGGGAAGGCCCCGCACGGCGACGACCAGGTGGCGTTGGATGCGACCACCGCGGCCGGCGCGGGCTACGGCGTCGGGGATCGAGTCACGGTGCTCGTGCGCGAAGGTCGCAAGACCTTCACCGTCAGCGCGGTCTTCGGCTACGGCGACAACGACAACCTCGCGGGGGCCACGGTCCTCGCGTTCGACCTGCCCACGGCTCAGCGGCTGGTCGGTCAACCCGGTGAATACCGCATCATCCGGCTGGCCGCGGACCGGGACGTGTCGCAAGAGGAGCTTCGCGACCGGGTGAGCAAGGTGCTGCCCCAGGGAGTTGAGGCCATCACCGGTGCGCAGAGCGCAGAGGAATCGGCCTCGGAGATCAAGACAGCCCTGGGATTCTTCAGCACGTTCTTGCTGGTGTTTGCCGGCATCGCGCTCTTCGTGGGTTCCTTCCTGATCTTTAACACCTTCACGATCCTGGTGGCGCAACGACAACGCGAACTGGCCCTGCTTCGGGCGCTCGGCGCCAGTCGCGGTCAGGTCGTGCGCAGCGTCCTGGCCGAGGCCCTGGTGGTGGGCGTGATCGCCTCCGCGCTCGGACTGGCTACCGGAATCGGCTTGGCCGTTGGACTGCAGGCGGTGCTGCGTGCGGTCGGCGGCGACCTGCCCCAAGGCCCGCTGGTGATCAGCCGCAGCACGGTGGTCGCGTGTTTCCTCGTCGGCGTCCTCGTCACCGCTGTGGCCGCGCTGTTGCCGGCCCGTCGTGCCTCGGCCATCGCGCCGGTGGCCGCGATGCGGGACGCTGTCACCGCCGAGCCGACGCTGCGCCGCGGCACATTGATCGGCTTGGTCCTGCTGGCCTCAGGTGTGATCGCGATCGCACAGGGCCTGCAGGGTTCGCTCAAGGTCCTAGGCCTCGGCGCACTGCTGGCGTTCCTCGCCGTCGCAGCGCTGTCACCCCTGCTCAGCCGTCCAGCGGCACGCTTCATCGGGGCGCCGTTCGCCCGCAAGGTGCCCGGTCGGCTCGGGCGACTCAACGCCATGCGCAACCCACGTCGTACGGCCACGACTGCCGCTGCGCTCATGGTCGGCTTGGCTCTGGTCAGCACCGTCAGCATCCTTGGCGCGTCGGCCAAGGCCAGCATCGACAAGATCATTAAGGGCGCTGTCGGGGCCGACCTCGTGGTGCAACAGACCGACGGCTTTACCGGGTTCCCGACGGCCATCGGCCAAGCCGTGTCGGCGCTCCCGCAGGTGCGGACCGTCGACGTGCTCCGGTTCGACGTCGCCAAGGTCGGCGCCGAGACGACGTTCATCACCGCCGTACCGCCGCGCGCCGTCGGGCGAACGCTGACGCTGACCCGCAAAAGCGGGGAACTGGCCCTCTCCCCGGACGTCATTTTAGCCAGCGAGGGCGAGGCGAAAGCGCGCTCGCTCAGCATCGGCCAGCCCGTCGAGGTGACCTACAGCAAGGGAGCCAAGCAGACCGTCACCCTCGGCGGGACGTACGAGGACAACCAGCTGATCGGGCCTTACCTGTTCGACCAGAGCGCGGCAAAGAACTTCACGATGCAGCTCGATGGGGTCTTGCTCGTGCAATCCGGCAAGGGGGTCAGCCCGGCAGCGCTGAAGACCGCGGTGGAAGCCACCATCGCTCCCTATCCCACGGTCGAGGCGCAGACCTCTGACGACTTCGCGGCGGGCGTCGCCGACCAGATCAACGTCGTGATCACGATCATTAGCGTGCTGCTCCTGCTGTCCATCGTGATCGCTGTCCTGGGCATCCTCAACACGCTGGCCCTCGCGGTCATTGAGCGCACCCGCGAGCTCGGCTTGCTGCGCGCTATCGGGCTCGCGCGCGGACAGACCCGGCGGATGATCCGTGCCGAGGCAGTGATCGTGTCGGTGTTCGGCGCGCTCTTGGGCATCGCGGTCGGCTCAGCCTTCGGCGTGACGCTGCAACGGGCCCTGGCAGATGAGGGCATCACCGAACTGAGGTTCCCGGTCGTGCGCCTCGTCACCTTTGTCGTTGTAGCCGCCATCGCCGGCGTGGTGGCCGGCATACTGCCAGCGCGCCGAGCGGCCCGTTTGGACGTGCTCGCCGCGGTCGCGTCGACCTGAGGCCTCGACCCAGCGCGCGATGTCGTAGACACTGGCTCTACCGACGTACGCCAAGGAGGCCCCTGTGAGCATCACCGACGACCCTGCGGTTCAGCACGCGAACGAGCTCGTGACCGGTGCGGTCACCGAGGCAGGGGCCGTTGCCGAGGTCATGTCCGTCGGCACGGACCTCTTTATGCCGCTGCCCCAGACCTTCGACACCGTCGAGGAAGAGCGGGCGCATCGCAAGGCCAAGTTGGCCGCGGCGTTCCGGATGTTCTCCAAGGCCGGACTCGACGAAGGCGTCGCCGGACACATCACCGTGCGCGACCCCGAGTTTCCTGACTCCTACTGGGTCAACCCCTTTGGGATGCACTTCTCGATGATCAAGAGTTCTGACCTCGTCCGCGTGAGCCACGACGGTCAGGTCGTCGAGGGCAACCGCGCCGTCAACGGTGCCGCGGTGGCAATTCACTGCGCCGTGCACGCCGCCCGCCCCGACGTCGTCGCCGCCGCGCACGCGCACGGCCCGTACGGCAAGGCCTTCTCCTCCCTGGACATGACGGTCGAGGCCCTGACGCAGGACGCGTGCGCGTTCTACGAGCACATCGGCACCTATGCCGACTACCGCGGCGTCGTCCTCGATCAGGAGGAGGGCGAGCGGATTGGCCGAGCCCTCGGCGACAACAAGGCCGTCATCCTGCGCAATCACGGGATGCTCACGGTCGGCGAGACCGTGGACAGCGCCGCCTGGTGGTTCCTCACCCTGGCGCGCACGGCTCAGGCACAGCTCAACGCCTACGCCGCGTCGGCCGGGCTGGGCTCCAAGCCGATCCAGATCGATCCCATCGAGGCCAAAGCCACCTTCGGGCAGGTCGGCTTCGAGTTCGCCGGCTGGTTCCAGTTCCAGCCCATCTGGGAGCGGATCAGCAGCGACAACCCCGACATCTTCACCTAAGCGCTGGCCGCTCGGCGCTAGCGGGCAGCGAAATACTTAGCCTCTGGGTGGTGGACCACCATGGCCGCTGTCGACTGCTCAGGCACGAGCATCGACTCTTCGGAAAGATGCACGCCGATCCGCTGCCACTCGAGCAGGTCCTGCACCTTGTCCTGGTCCTCGACAGCGGGGCAGGCGGGGTAGCCGAAGGAGTAACGACTCCCCCGATAGGCCTGCTTGGACAGCATCTTTTGCAGGTCGCCTGAGTCCTCCGCGGCGAAGCCGAGCTCGGCGCGGATACGGGCGTGCCACATCTCCGCCAGGGCCTCGGTGAGCTGAACGGACAGGCCATGCAGCTCGAGGTATTCGCGGTAGCTGTTACGCGCGAACATCTCGGCCGTTACCTCGGCGACGTTGGAGCCCATCGTCACGACCTGGAAGGCGACGACATCGGGCTCGCCGGACTCCTGCGACCGAAAAAAGTCAGCAAGGCACAGGCGACGGTCTCGACGCTGACGAGGGAACGGGAAGCGGCAGCGCTCCTCCCCCGACTCGTGGTCAAGGATGATGAGGTCCTCGCCCTTGGACACGGCCGGGAAGTAG
>JBKJLP010000407.1:0-3551 GCA_046596735.1 Mycobacteriales bacterium
CTCAGCGAGCCGCGCCTGCCACTGCGGACAGTCAAAGGGCGCATCCATCAACGCCAGCGACGGCGAAGAACTGATGGACATGATCGAACACTAGTTCGATAGACCAAGAAAGTCAACAACCGCAAGGACTTTTACCGAATCCGTGAAACGAACTCGTCGACGTGATCGGGTCGGCTCAGCACCAGGGCAAGGAAACTTGCCAGCGCACCGACCGGCCAGAGCACCACAACGAGAGAGGCCTGCAAGGCGACGTTGGCAACGTAGTTGCCGGCCTGGCCGGCCTGTGCGGCTGCCTGGAGCGCCGCCTGACCTGGCCGCTGGCCGACCTCAGCGGCAACGAACGCCGCGATCGTTCCGCCGATCACCAAGCCGACCACGACGAACGGACCAGAGCCGCGGGCCAACCACCAGGCGACGGCGCCGCTCAGCAGACCGACCACCAGGACCACCGCCGCGAACCAGCCGTCGGCGGCGATGAAGTCCTCGGTCACCCCATCAGCGAAGTTGGCGCCGTTGGCGTTGATGACCACATCAGCGTGCGGCGCCAACGCGCTCCACAGCAGCCCCGCTGGCGCCCCGAGCAGGACGCAAACGGCCAGCGTGAACAGCCCGGTGACCACCTCCTCGCGGTAGGTCTGCACGCGGTCCACAAGGGAGTTCATCGGCGTACCGCTCTGGTGAAGGCCGCGGCCGCCAACGCGAGGCTGACGACCGCGACGAGGGCGCACACCGCGAGATCGGCGACGGCGAGGGAGAGGTCTGGCCGCACCTTGAGGGCCTCGGCAAAGGCGTCAGTGGCGTAGGTGCTGGGCACGATCGCACGGACCAGCCGCAGCACGCCGGGCATTCGCTCGGCCGGGATGATGCCGAGGAACAGGATCGCCGACATGGCGAGTTGCCCCGCCGCCGTCGCGAGCTCCGGTCGCGGGGCCAGCAGACCGATCAGCGCCCCAAGCCCAGCCAGCGAGGCCCCGGCGATCGGCAGGACCATCACCAGCACCCAGAGATGGCCCAACGGCAACCCGTACAGAAGGCAGCCGAGCAGCGCGGTGACGACCGCGCCCGGTGCGGTGAAGGTGGCGTACGACAGCGCGGTCCCGAGGACAACGGCAGTCGGGGGTACGGGCAGCGCGGCGTAGTGATCGAGTGCGCCGCTCCCCCGCAGCAGGCCGAAACGCTGGGCCAGCAGGTTGAGGGCGATGTAGGCGACGACGAGGACCGTGGCCCCGGCGACGACTTGTCGGGAGGTGGCGGCGCTGCCCTCGTCGACGACCCCGCGCAGCAGCAGCAGGATGCCGACCGACTGCAGGGTCGCCACGAACAGCAGCGGACCGCGGGCCGCCTTGGCCCGCGACAACTGCGCCGCGTACACCGCACCGAGCGCGGCCAGCGGGTTCGGACGAGGAGCGAGAGCGACGGCGGTCACGAGCGCTCCAGGTCGCTGTCGCGACCACCCAGCGCGAGGTAGACGTCTTCGAGCGAGGGGGTCGCGAGGGTGAAGTCGTCCAAGGCCGCGAGGGTCGCACCGCTGGTGAGGCGACCCAGCGCCGTCCGGGCATCCTCAGCGGGCAGGCGCAGACTCCAGCGGCGGCCGCTGACGACGGCGCGCTCACGCAGGTCGCGCACCATGGGGTCGTCGGCCGGAGCCTCGTCGCGCCACACCAGGTCCAGGCGCACCTCATCGCTGACCAGCGCCTTGAGCCGGCCTGGGGTGTCGCAGGCAATGACCCGGCCGCGATCGAGTACGGCGACCTGGTCGAGCACGGTCTCGGCCTCCAGGACGTTGTGGGTCACCAACACCACGGTGGTGGTGGCCCGGCGGCGCGCCAGCGCGTCCCAGACGGCGCGACGGGCGATCGGGTCCAGGCCCGTCGTCGGCTCGTCGAGCACCAGCAACGGCCGGTCGGCGACCAGTGCCGTGGCGAACTCCGCCAGCCGCCGCTGGCCGCCGGAAAGTTTGAGCAGCGGCCGATCGACGACGCCGGCGAGTCCGAGTTCGTCGACCAGGGCGTCGCGACCGCCCCGAGCCTGGCTACGGGAGAGCCCGCGCAGCCGACCCGTGGTCTCCAGCGCCACGGCCACGGTCAGCTCCCGTAGGGCCGGCTCGTCCTGGGCGAGATAGGCGAGCAGCCGCGGGGCCAGCGCCGGGGTTGCCGTGATGTCGTGGCCCAGCAGCGTGACGGTGCCGGCATCGGGCTTGAGTACGCCGACAAGTTGCCGGACCAGAGTCGTCTTGCCGGCGCCGTTGGGGCCGAGCAGTCCGAACACGGTGCCCTGCGCGACGCTGAAGGTGATGTCGTCGTTGGCCAGCACCTCCGGAACGCCGCGTCGGCCACGGTGGGTGCGGGTGACCCCGGTGAGCGCGACGGCCGCCGGGTCGCCGGCCAAGGCTGGTCCGGACGCGATCGTGCCGGCACCTGCCGGTCGTCCGCCCATGCGCGTGCTCAGCGCCCCTTTCACGGACGTCGGATCTGCCTCGAGGGTACGCCGCGGCCGAAGCCCGCGCCGATCTCGCCGTACGCTCTCCGGCCGTGCGACAGATCATGATCACCCTGCTCCTCGGGCTCGCCCTGTCCGGCTGCGCAAGCAGCGGCACCGCCACGCCAGAACCACCGTCCACGGCGGTTCCCGACATCTCGCTGCCCGCCGGTCCGCTGCGCGACCTCGTTCCGGCGACCGCCGACCTACCGCCCGGGATGGTGCCGATCCTGTCCGGCTCGGGTTCCCGGGACGCCGACGCGGTCGCGGCCTACTCCGCCGACCCGGTGACCGCCAAGGTGCTGCTCGGTCAGCATGGCTTCACCGGCGCCTATGTGGGGCAGTACGCCGACCCGGCTGACGGTCGAGTGCTGTCGGTGGTGGTGACCCGGTTCGCGACCACAGCCGGAGCGGCCGCTGACCTTGCCGGGGACCTGACGGGGTCCGGCGGCACCCGTGTGGCGACGCCGACCCTGGGCGAGCAGTCCGAGGTGCGCCGCCAACCTCTACCGGCGGCCAGCCCCGCTTCGACCTCGACCGGAGAGCTGGTCACGGTGCGCTTCCGTCAAGGCGACACCACCTGGCTGGTGGCCTACGGCGCACGCCCGACCGCCGACCCAGAGGTCGCCACCGAAGTGGCGCAGCGTCTGCTGACCAAGGCCGCGGCAGCCGCCTGACCGCGGCCGTCAGTGCCAGGAGTCGGCGGTCCGCCAGACGAGGATGTCCAGGATCCGCAGCGCACTGAGCTCGGCACCGGTTTCTGCGGCGACGGCCCGCAAACCGTCGAACGCCTCCTGCTCAGCGCGGATGTCGTCGCGCATCTGCGCACAGAGCAGCAGCATGAACTCTCGCCAGGTCCGGTGGGCGGCCCGCGGGATCGCCCCGGGCGCGGTGTAGCTCTCGAAGATGCGCGAGTCGTAGAGCGGAACGAGATCGGGCCGTTTGCGGTGCAGGACCTTGCTCAGGATTGTCCCGCGGATCGGCGAGTGGGTGCCGGTACCGGCCCACGGCGGCCGGTCAAGAACGGCGAACAGGTCCGCAACCTCACCGAGCTGATCGTCGCTGGCGTCCTC
>JBKJLP010000409.1:0-12080 GCA_046596735.1 Mycobacteriales bacterium
CGGTGGCCGACCAGCCTGTGGACGACCAGCCTGTGGACTAGCGCAACTCGGGTCGCATGACCTTCGTACGCAGGATCGACTCGTTGAGGTTGAGCTGGCGGTCCAGCTCCTTCATGACGTCCGGCTCGGCGTTGAGGTCGACGACCGCGTAGATGCCTTCGGTCTTCTTGTCGATCTCGAACGAAAGCCGCCGGCGACCCCAGACGTCGACCTTGTCGACGGTGCCACCGCCGTTGCGGATGACGTTGAGGAACGTGTCGAGCGACGGAGCGATCGTGCGCTCCTCGAGGTCTGGATCGAGAATGACCATGAGCTCGTAATGACGCAAAGGACCCACCTCCTCTTATGGACTCAGCGGCCACGGACGTTCCGTGGCAAGAGGGTGTTTGCGTCAGCAAACGGGCTCGACGCTACCAGCGCGCGGCGTCAGGCCGTGCTGCGGCGGCGGGCGGCCGGCTGAGCCAGCAGCAGCCGCAGGATCAGCGATGCGACACCGACCACGGCGACGGTCGCCAACGCGACCGGCAGGCCGTACGCCCTGGCGGTCGAGGCCTCGGGCAGGCGGCCCGTGGAGGCGGTGATGCCGGGGGTCTCTGGGGCGACCGAGGGCACCTCGCCAGGCAGCACCGGAGCGACGTCCGGGGCAGGTCCGCCTGGAGTGGCGGAGGGGAGCGGGAGGCCACCCGGTCCGAAGCCGCCAAGCGGGGGGGCGCCGGCCGCACCGGAACCCCCGGTCGAGGAAGGTGACGGCGAGGGGGAGGTGGCGGGAGGTGGAGTCGAGCCACCGGAAGCCGGCTTCGAACTCACCGGAGCCGGCGCTGGCGGCGGCGGTTGCGGCGCTGGTACGACGACTTTGCCGGTGAAGCTGTCGAGGTTGGCGCCCTCGTACAGGTAGGTGCCGGGCTTGGTCAGTTTGCCCGCGGTGGCTTTGGCTCCGGGGGCCAGCGGACCGGTGTTGAAGGTCCAGTTAGTGCTGGCCTGCTTTGCCTGGTGGATGAAGGTCGCGTCGTCGTTGCGAAACTCGATGGTGTCGCCGACGGCGGCGGTGACCGACGCCGGCTTGGGTCCGTCGGCGGTGATCGAGATGGTGATGATGCGGGCGGCCGACGCCGGAGCCGCCAGCAGCAACCCGACTCCGGACAGACCAACGACAGCCAGCAGCACCGCCGCGAGGGCGGGCCGCAGAGCCGGGGACCGGGTGGTGCGCATCCGTCCATGGTCGCACTCCGGCGGGCGCGCCGCCTACCGTTGCGGACATGGTGAAGATCGGGGCGCACGTCGACCAGACCGATCCGCTGGGTGGGGCGAAGGCACGCGCGGCCGACCTCGTCCAGCTGTTCCTCGGTGACCCGCAGGGGTGGAAGGCGCCGGTGGTCCCGGACGGCCTCGACGCGCTGACCGCCGCCGGCGTCGACCTTTACGTACACGCGCCGTACATCGTCAACGTCGCCACCAGCAACAACAAGATCCGCATCCCGAGCCGCAAGATCCTGCTCAACCACGCCACCGCTGCGGCGGCGGTCGGCGCCAAGGGGCTGATCGTGCACGGCGGTCACGTGACCAAGGGCGATGATCCGCAGCTCGGGATCGCCAACTGGGTCAAGACGTTTGAGCGGATGCCGTGCCCCCTGCCGGTGCTCATCGAGAACACCGCGGGCGGCGACCTGGCGATGGCGCGTCGGTTCGACGCGATCGCCCGGCTCTGGGACGCGATCGGGCACTTCGACAACGTCGGGTTCTGCCTCGACACCTGTCACGCGCATGCCGGCGGCGAGGACCTGGTCGGCATCGTCGAGCGGGTGCTGGCCATCACCGGGCGGATCGACCTCGTGCACGCCAACGACTCGCGCGATGCCTTCGACTCGGGTGCGGACCGGCACGCCAACTTCGGCGCCGGGCAGATCGACCCGGACGCGCTGGTGGCGGTGGTCGCTGCGGCCGGTGCACCGGTGGTCTGCGAGACGCCCGGCGGGGTCGAGGGTCAGGCCGCGGACATCGCCTTCCTCCGCGAGCGATTGGGCTGAGCGGCTTCGTACGCGCTTTGCTCCGGCGCTGCGCCTTCGGCGCTTGAGGCGCCTTCCGCGAACCACGTACTGCGCCGCCTCCCACCCTGCGCTACGGGCGGGTTAGGAGAGTTCTTCGCCCAGGGCGGCGTCGATGGCTTCGGCCATGGCTTGGCGGAAGGCGGCGAGCATCGCCTGGGAGGCGACCGGCTGGACCCGCTCTACTGCCTGCTGCACGCGATCCCACTCGGCGGGGGGCTGGCCGGCGTCGGCGAAAGCGCGCCACACCGTGTCGCGGAACATGTCGACGTAGACCTTCGCGGCGGCCTGCGCGTGGGCGGTCACCCGTTGCTGCGCGGCGATGACCATCTCGGGCGGGATGCCGAGCGCCACGACCTGCAGCCCGACGCGGAGCAGGGTCGGGCTCTCCACCCGCAGTTGGTCGGCGGTCAGTCGGGTGACGACGCCCAGCGACGCGAGCAGCTCGACGAGCGCGTCGTCGATCTCGATCCCGGCGCGAGCAGCGAGGGCCGCGCGGTCGACGAGCTCGGGTTCCTCGGGCAGCCACGGGGTGAGCAGCGCCTTGTGCATCGCCAACGCCTGGGGGGCGACGCCGCTCGGGGCGTGCGACAACACCCTTTCGACCGCGGCCAGGGTGTAGCCGTCGGTGAGCATCTCCTTGATCAGGGTGAGGCGGGCGAGGTGCTCGTCGCCGTACCACCCGGTCCGGCCGCGCAGGGTCGGGGGCGGAAGCAACCCGCGCCCGGCGTAGGCCCGCACGGTCCGCACGGTGAGGCCGACGCGGGCCGCCAGCGCATCAATGGTCAGCCCGGCTGCGGCGTTCGTGGCGGACGTCACGTGGGTACTCCTCTTGACCTATCGGACTCCATCGATGTTACATCGTTGATGTCACGTACTCCTAGTTGTGAGGACGCATCCCCATGATCACTGCCAGCCGTCTGCTCGCTGCCGTCGAAGATCGCCCCGCCGGCGGGGCGGAACTGGTCCAGATCGTGCAGGCCAGTCTGGTCTTCGCGGTCGTGCTGGGCGGGATCGCGTGGTTCGTCGTGCGCCAGCGACGCGCTGACGACCAGGCCAGGCGACGGCTGTCCGAGCGGATGGCCACGGTCGCGGAGTTCCCCATCTGGGGTGCGCTGCCGCTGCAGCTGCTCCGGCTGTCGCTGCTGGTCGCGCTGTTCGGCATGTACTGGGACATCAGCCTGCACATCGACCGCGGTCGCGACGCCGGTCCGCTGGCCAACCCGGCGCACTGGTTCATCCTGTTCGGCCTGTCCGGCGTGTTCTGCTCCGGCGCGATCTCGATGGCCCTGTCCCGCGACCCGCTTCCGGCAGGCACCTTGCGGATCACCCGCTACTGGCGGGTGCCGCTCGGCGCTGCGCTGCTCGTCGGCTGCGGCGCCTTCTCGCTGCTCGGTTTCCCGCTTGATGACGTCTGGCACAAGCTCTTTGGCCAGGACGTCACGCTGTTCGGCCCCACCCACCTGATGCTCATCGGTGGCGCCAGCCTGGCGACCTACGCCGGCTGGGTCCTGATGATGGAGGGCCTGCAGGTGACCAAGCAGCGCAGCCGCTGGGTCACCATGGGCGAGCTCGCCGTCGCGGGCGGCTTCCTCGTCGGGCTCTCCACCTTCCAGGCCGAGTTCGACTTCGGGGTCCCGCAGTTCCGCTTCGTGCTGGAGCCGGTCATGATCATGGCCGCCGCCTCCATCGCGATCGTCACCGCGCGGGTCCGGCTCGGTCGCGGCGGGGCCCTCTACGCGGTCGCCGCCTACCTCGTCATGCGCGGGCTGATCACCTTCCTCGTCGCCGTACCGCTCGGCCAGTCGGTCGCGCACTTCCCGCTGTACATCGTGGAGGCGCTGCTCGTCGAAGCCGTCGCCGTCGCCGTCGGAACGGCCAAGGTTGGACGCTTCGGTGCTCTTGCCGGCCTCGCGATCGGCACGGTGGGTCTCGCCGCCGAGTGGGGCTGGTCGCAGATCTGGGCCGTGCTGCCCTGGTCGTCTGCGCTCCTCCCTGAGGTGCTGGTTTTGGCCTTGGTCACCGCCGTGGGTGGCGGCATCGTCGGAGGCTGGCTGGGTGCGCGTTTGAGCATCACCGCGGGCGACCGCGTCCTCGGCGAGGAGCCGGCGTTGCGCTGGCTCGCCCCGGTCGGACTCCTCGCGGTCCTCGCCTGCGTGGCGGTCGCCATCCCCATCACCACCGGACCGCCGGTCCGCGCGCAGGTGACCCTCACCGACGTCGCCACCGGGCCGCAACGCACCGTCAACGCCACCGTACGACTGACGCCGGCCGATGCCGCCGACGACGCCGCGTGGTTCACCGCCACGGCATGGCAGGGCGGCAGCCTGGTCGTGGAGCGGTTGCGCAAGGTCGGGCCAGGGGTCTGGGAGACGACGGGTCCGATCCCGGTACACGACAGCTGGAAGACGACGCTGCGCCTGCAGCGCGGCTCCGACGTCCTGGGCCTGCCGATCTACTTCCCGGAGGACACCGCGATCCCCGCCCCAGGGGTATCCGCCGACGGGTCGTTTGAACGCTCCTTCACCCTGGACAAGACGCTGCTGCAGCGCGAGCAGAAGGCGGGCGTGTCCGGTGGTCTGACCACCGCCGCCTACCTTGCGATCGCCGCCCTCGCGCTGCTTGCCCTGGTCTGCCTCGGCGGCGGGACCGCGTACGCCGCGCGTCAGGCAGGTCGCCCGCAGGCACCTCCGGTGCAGGTCGAGGATCGGCCGAAGGTCGGCGTCTGACCGACGTCACCGCCGTGCGGCTCGCAGTCAGTTCGCCGGGCACAGCAGCCAGGTTGGCGCATCGCCGGTGATGCTCGGCGGACCCAGGACCGCCGTGAGGAAAGC
The DNA here is from genome assembly GCA_046596735.1 of Mycobacteriales bacterium. Lineage (GTDB taxonomy): Bacteria > Actinomycetota > Actinomycetes > Mycobacteriales > SCTD01 > RYN-124. The sequence continues at coordinate 4,877 of JBKJLP010000409.1, forward strand.
GACATACCTGCTCTGCAGTGGATCCGGGACGGCGACGACGCCGCAAGCGTCGAGCCGGGCCAATTCCTGCCGGCTGGCTTGGCGGGTGAGGTCGTCAACCTCGGTGAGCCCGCCCGCCGCTACGTCAGCCAGGGCACGTGTGAGCGGGGTCACGGCAGGACGCAGCAGTGCGCGACCCTCCGCGTCGGGATTGATGCCAAACACACCCGCAAGGCGGTGCGGAAGCCGACGCTCGGCCTCCCACCGAAGCGGCGAGGTGTTGAGCGGATCGACGATCGGAACCGTGACCAAGGTGCGACCGGCCGGGATGAGTTGCCGATCGAATACTGCAGGCGCGGGCGGAGCGTCGACCGTGGCGAAGGGCCGTGGCAGCAGGGTGAGAAGCACGAGGCCGGTGAGTACCCAGGCCGTCGTGCCCCAGCGCTGCACGACCACCGCGACCACCGGGGCAAGCAGTAGCGGGATCACGAGCGACAGGCGCACCGGTAGGCCCTGGTCGAGCACCGGCAACTGCCCCAGGTTGGCCCAGGGCAACACCACCGAGGTGCGGCGCGCACCGATCGTCAGGTAGGGCCCGAGCGCACACAGCACAACGACCCCGGACGCGAACAGCGCAACCCGAACGATCCGCTGACGCCACAGCAGGGCGGTGACCACCGCGAGCCAGACCAGAAACACCCACCCCAGGTAGGACGTCTGTTCGGTGATCCCGCCCGGCAGCCCGACGGCTTTCTGGTCGGAGGCAGCGCTGCCCGCCAACAGGAGTCGACTGGGTACGACGAACGCCTTCAGGTCGGCCACGTAAAAGGCGTCGTCGAACGGGCTGCCTGTGGCGTGCTGCGGGCCGGCGAAGGCGTACCAGAGCGGCAGCGCGCACAGCGGCCCGGCCACGCCGGCCGCGAAGCAAGCGCCCCGGCCCACCCGGCGCAGGACCGCGCCGCGCTCCGGATCGGTCCAGACAATGGCCGCCACGATGCCGACCGCCGCGACCGCCGCGACAACAAGCCACTCGGCTCCGATCAGCAACTGAGCCGTACCCAGCAGCCCCAGTCGGATCCCGAGGAAGCGCGGGGAGCGCTGCGGACTGCCCGCACCGGTGGCCAGCGCCACCAGGTCACCAAGGATCAGCGGGATGAGAAAGGCCAGCGCCATGTGCAGGTGCGACAGCCCCTGCGAGTGCAGTCCCGGGGCTAGCGCGGCCAACAGACCACCCAGGAAACCGGCGGGGGCACCCGCGCCGAAACGACGCAGGGTGAGGTACGTCGTCCATCCCGTCAGTGCCGGGGCCAGCGCTACCAGCACCGCGAACGTGGCACCCGGCCCGGCGAGAAGCGTCACGGGGGACAGCAGCCCACCGGGCAGCAGCAGCGAGGTGTTCACCATCGCGTTGAGCCCGAACGGCGCGTTATGGGCTGGCGCGAGGAAGGGATTGTGTAGGCCAGCTACGGCGTGCGCTCCCCAGGCCAGCCACCACTGCATCAGCTCTTGATCGTGAGGATTGTCGGCAAGGAGGCGGTGCGCGGGCGACAGCAGTAGCCGTCCCGCGGAGATCACGCCGATCAGCGCATAGCAGGAGGCGGCCAGGATCGCCGCTCTGCCCGGGGTCCGCATCGTGCGCCGGCCGGGAGGCCGCTCAGGAGCCGAGCCGTCCATGACACCTTCGATTTTGCTGGCGTTGGTCAGGGCGCGCCGCGGCGCGTGCGCGCCATCTAAGCAGCCGTCACCGCCTCGATGGGGACGCGGGCTGGCCGGGTGAGCAGCACCGCGATCGCCAGCAACAGCACCGTGCTGGGCGTGCGGATGAGCTCGTGCGGGTAGGTCAGCGTGAGCCAGCCCATGCACGCGGTGATCGCCGCCATGCCGAGCAAAATGCCGTCAAGCGGGGTACGGATCCGTACCGCTGCGATGACGGCCAGCAGCACGACCAACGCCACCGCCACGAGCACCGGTGGGGTAATCGCACCGATCTGGCTCTGGTCGAACGAACCGTGCGAGAGCGCCTCGGACTGGCGGAACGCCTCCAGCCAGCCGGTCCCCGGCGCGCCGAGATTACCGGGCTGGTAGTTGGCGGGGAAGGCGCCGAGTTGGGCGTGCACGTAGAGGTACCAGCCGGTCAGCGCGGCCGGCCCGGCGGCCAGCGCGCCAGCGAGAGCGGGGAGTCGCTCCGGTCGACCGGTCCGCCGCCACTGCGCCAGGGTCCAGACCGCGAGCCCCAGCGGCACGGTGACGAACTGCTCCTTGGTCAGGCACAGCAGCACCAGCACCAGGCCGGCGGCGAGCAGGGCACCGCGCTGCCACAGCAACAGGGCCAGCGCCACCAGGGCGACGCCGAGCCACTCCGTCGTCGACACGGTGGCGGCGTAGAGCAATCCCGGGCTCACCGCCACCAGCAGCCCACCCCAGGGCGTACGGCCGTAGGACACCGCGAGGCGGCTGACCACGAACCCGGCAACGGCAGCGGACAGCAAGGTGACCACGAGCAGACCCCACGGCGCGGCACCGTCCTGACCGAGTACGACGGTCCGCGCCAGCCAGCCGTACATCGGATGGCCGTAGCGATAGCCCGCCTGGTCGATAAGGGTGTGCTCCTGACCGCGCAGCAGCGGGTCCAGCGCCATCGCGTAGTAGTAGACGCCGTCGTAGTGCTCGACCGGATTGACGAAGGTGAAACCAGGGTCGGCGGAGCGGGCTATCGCCGCCAGCGGCTCGTCGCCCGACATCTTGACCAGGGCGCTCGGGTCGAACGTGCCGTTCTGCGCGGCGAAACACGCCGCCAAGGCAGCCAGGACGGCAATCACGCCGCAGGCGAAGGCGACGCGCAGGTCGCCGGCCAGTCCCCGGCGCGAGACCTGGTCGGTCACGCCGACGACTCTGCGACCACCGGATCGGCAAAGTCGCGGCCGCGCAGGGAGAAGGCATCGGCCGCCTCGTCAAGCGGACCACCCGCGGGGTCGTCGACGCCGTCGCGGCGGACCACGTCGTGCTCGGGTCGCAGGATGTCGCGCACCACCAGCGCGGAGAAGCCGATCAGCAGCGCGTCGCGCAGGAACAGCGCGGTGAAGTACCAGGTCCCGGTGATCCCCTGACCGGGGACGCCGATGCCGATCAGGTAGTACCAAATCGCGAGGAAGGCCAGGACCTCGCCGGCCTGCCACAGCAGCAGCGAGCGCCACCGCGGTCGCGCGAGCACCGCGAGCGGCAACAGCCAGATGACGTACTGCGGCGAAAAAACCTTGTTACTCAGGCAGAAAGCCACCAGCGTCAGGAACATCACCTGCGGCAGCCGCGGTCGGCGGCGGGCCAGCAGAATCAGCGCGACAACCCCAAGAAGCCCGGCACCGAAGGTCACCTCGGCGGCCAGGTTAAGCAGGTGCGGGGCCTCACCCGGCGCCAGCCCGGTGTCCAGCGGCGTGCCCCTGACGTACTGCAGGAAGTACCAGAACGAGCCCCAGTCGGCGCCGCGTTCCTGGCTAAAGCTGTAGAAGTACGACCACCCGTCGCGGGCGTTCAGCGCCACGGGCAGGTTGACCGCAAGCCAGGACCCCGCCGTGCCGAGAAGGGTCAGGGCGAGCGGCCGCCACTTGCCGGCGCGCAGGCACAGCACGGCGAGCGGCGCGAGCAGCACCAGCGGGTAAAGCTTCGTGGCGCCACCGAGCCCGAACGCGATGCCCGCCCAGACCGGGTGCCGCCGGGCCCACGCGAGCATGCCGAGCCCCATCAACGCCGCAGCCGGCAGATCCCAGTTGATGAATCCGCCCAGGACCAGGCCGGGGGCCAACGCAAACAGCGCCGCGTCCCACGGCCGTCGCCCGGACAGCCGCGACACGCAGATCGCGGTCACCACCGCGCACGCCGTCAGCAGCGCGATGTTGACGTCGACGAAGCGGGTCGCCCGCTTGCCCTCGTCGAAGGACTTCACCGCGGTGGCCGTGACCTGCATGATCCCGCCGATGAGGACGGGATATTCGACCTTGTGGTCGAAGTACGGCCGCTCCCCGGCGGCGAGGCCCTCGCCGCCGTAGAGCGGCAACAGGTCGGTGTAGCAAGCGCGTGTGTACTGGTGCTGGTCGACCCAGTCGGCGCCGTCGCGACACGGCATCTTCTGCAGGAAGCCCAACGTGCAGGCCAGCAGGGTCAGCGCGACGATGACCCGTACTGGCGTCCAGAACCGTCGCCCGAGCCGGGCATGCCGTCCTGGCGGTCCGCCCACGGCCGTGACAGCACCCGCGATGAACGGGTCGTCCCCCGACGGCAGGACCAGGCCGGGCTCGTCAGCGGTGGACGGGTGGTCGTCAACGGCGGTCACCCCCGGATGCTCCCCCATCGCGCCGCGCATTAGGGAGAGGGTCGCGGTGACTGCGCCGCCTGAGCGGTCGCCGGAGGGGAGGCCGTCGGAGCCTGGGTCGGCGGGGGCTGGGTCGGCGGGGGCTCGGTAGCCGGCTGGCTCGGCGGCGGTTCCTGCGTCGCCGGCGGAGCGCTCGCGGGGGCTGCCGACGAGGCCGCCGGACTCGCCGAGGCGGTATCAGTCGGTCGCGGTGCAAACGTGCGCCCACTGTCGGGGGAGAGGTTCTTGCCCACGTTGGCCCGCTTCGGGAAGTTCTCCACCTTCTGGCCCTCGAGAGCGGCGCTCATGTAGTCCGAGAAGATCTTGGCTGGCACGGTGCCTCCGTAGACCCCCCGCTCTGAGCCAAGGACGCCGCGCAGCGGCTTACGGTCCGGACGACCGACCCACACGGCCGTCGCGAGCTGCGGGGTGAATCCGCAGAACCAGGCGTCGACGTTTTCCTGCGTCGTCCCGGTCTTGCCGGCGGTGGGCCGGCCGGGGATCTTGGCCCGCGTCCCGGTGCCGCGCTGCACGACCTGCGTCATGGCGTACGTCGCGTCCGCGGCCACGTCCTCGCTGAAGGCGCGGTCCTTCTTCTCCTGCGCCTCGAAGACCACGTCGCCGCCGACCGTCGCGACCGACTTCACGAAGTGCGTGTCCTGGTGCTCCCCGCCGTTGGCGAAGGTGGCATAGCCGGTCGCCTGGTCGAGCACAGACACCTCGTAGATCCCGAGCCCGATGCCAGCGGCGGTGGTCCCGTCCTTCTCCGCGAGCTTGTTGGCACCGCTGATCCCCGCCCGGTAGGCGAGCTCCTTGATCTTCTTCGGCCCGACGTCGCAGGCGAGCCGGTAGTAGACGGTGTTGACCGAGAGGTACAGGCCGCGGACCAGGTCCGTCTGACCCATCGGCGGGTCGCCGGCGTCGTTTTGGATCCGCTGATTGCAGATCTTCTGCGGCGAAGAGCCGTCGAGCCGAGTGCCCAGGCCCGTGCCCTCCTCCAGCGCGGTCGCCAGGACGTATGGCTTGAACGACGAGCCGGGCTGCCGGGGCTCCGCGGAGGCGTAGTCGGTGCTGGCGTTGCCCTCGCTGCCGCCGTAGTAGGCCCACACCTCACCGGTCGACGGTGCGATGGAGACCAGCGCCCCGGCCGGCTGGCTCTGCTCGGTGGACTGCGGGATCGCTGCTTGCACGGCCTTCACCGCGGCCTCCTGCGCCGCCCGTCGCAGCGTCGTCCGCACGACAAACCCACCCTGGGCGAGGCGATCCTCGGAGAACCCCTGCGCGGCGAGCTCCTCCTCGACCATGTCCATGATGTAGCCCTTGGGGCCTTTGCGGTCGTTGGCGGCGGCGGCCTTGCCCTCGCCGGGCTTGAGCACGGTGGGGTAGCGCTGGCTGTCGCGGTCGGCCTGCGACAGCCAGCCCTGGCTGACCATCCCGTCAAGCACGTAGTTCCAGCGGTCCTTGGCCCGCTGCGGGTGCCGCGTCGGGTCATAGGCGCCGGGCGACCGAATCGTCGCGGCGAGGACAGCCGCCTGCGCGACGGTGAGGTCCTTGGCGCTGCGGTTGAAGTAGGTCTTGGACGCGACCTCGACGCCGGAGGCGCCACGACCGAAGTAGATGGTGTTGAGGTAGCGCTCGAGCACCTCGTCCTTGCTCAGCTTGCGGGAGAGTTTGAGGGCGATGAAGACCTCTTTGATCTTGCGCGTGTACGTGCGGTTCTGGGTCAGGTAAGCGTTTTTGGCGTACTGCTGGGTGATCGTCGAGCCACCCTGCTGGATCGAGCCACCGCCCTTGACGTTGGTGAACAGCGCTCGAAGGATCCCGCGCGGACTGATGCCGGGCTCGGTGTAGAAGCCGCGGTCCTCGGCGGCCAGCACCGCCTTCTGCGCGGAGTCGGCCACGTTGGCCAGCGGAACGCGCTGCCGGTTCTGCGAGCCGACCCGGCCGATCTCACCACCGTCGGCGTAGCGGATCACCGTTGCCTGGTTGGTCGAGGCCGAGTTAGCCGACGGGATCGGGGTGGCGATGTAGCCCACGATCACGAGCAAGACGGCGGCGAAGAAACCACCGCCCATCAACGCTGCGATGCGCTTCTTCCACGACCACGTACGCCACTTGTTCACTGCGTGATGCTCCCTTGCCCCTGATCTGTCGATGCAGGCGCCCTGCCGACACGCTGCGTTTGCGTCTTGGACATCTTGGCCGTACTCTCCTGATGACACCGCGATGTATCGGCGCGATACATCGCCGCGTCACCGCAAACCGGAACGATACCTACCCGCTGTACCCACCAGAAGGAGGACGGCACATGCTCGAGCTCGCCGTTCTCGGCCTGCTGCACGAGTCGCCGCTCCACGGCTACGAGTTGCGCCAGCGGCTCAAGGCCACCCTCGGCACGTTCCGCGCTTTCTCGTACGGCTCGCTGTATCCGACGCTGCGCCGCATGCGCGAGGCCGGTTGGATCGCTGAGGACGAGGGCAACGCTGACGTCGTCGCTGGCGCACCCGCACTCACGGGCCGCCGCGGCAAGGTCGTCTACAAGCTGACCGCCGACGGCAAGGAGAAGCTCCAGGAGCTGCTCGCCGAGGCCGGTCCCTCCTCCTGGGAGGACGAGACCTTCGGCGTCCACTTCGCCTTCTTCTCGCAGACCGCTCCCGACGTCCGGGTCCGCATCCTCGAGGGGCGCCGTTCACGCCTCGAGGAGCGCCGCGAAGGCGCCCGCACCGGCCTAGCTCGGACCCGCGAGCGCCTCGACGCCTACACGCTGCAACTGCAAGAGCACGGCCTGGAGAGCGTCGAGCGCGAAGTGCGCTGGCTCACCGAACTGATTGAGACCGAACGGTCGCAAACGCAAACCCCCCGTACGTCCCCTTAAAAACC
>JBKJLP010000011.1:0-5458 GCA_046596735.1 Mycobacteriales bacterium
AGGTAGTGGTCGAACCACGCCATCGCCTCGGTCATGAAGCCGTCGCGACCCACGAGGTCGGACTGGTTGCCGCGCACGTGATCCCACTGGCCGAACCACGCGCGCTTGGGGCCGCGCAACTTGCTGTAGACGTCGAAGATGTTGGTGGGCTTGGTGTTGACGTCGTTGAAGCCGTGCGACCAGAAGGTCGGCACCGTGGACTGCGCGGCCTTCGCCGCGATGGACCGCTCTTTCCAGTAGGCCGACTGCTCATCCGGGTTGGGTGTGCTGGCCAGGTTGGTGGCCACGCAGGGAGCTGCAGTCGCGGCGCCCGTGAGGTAGTTCTCCTTGTACTGCAGGGAGTTCCCGGTCGCGGGCGGGGTGAGGTCGTAGTCGGCGTAGAGGCTCGGCGTGATGTACCAGCCGGCGGCCCAGTGCACGCCGCTGTCGAAGGCGAGCTTGTAGCCCTCGTCGATCGGCGACTGGATCACCGTCGCGGCCAGACCCTTGGGGTTGCCGGCCAGCGCCATGACCTGGGTCCAGGCGTCGTAGGACTTGCCCCACATGCCGACCTTGCCGGTCGACCACGGCTGCTTGGCGGCCCACTCAACGGCTGACTTCGCGTCGAGCTGTTCGCCCTTGCCGCCGAGGTCGTTGCAGCCGGCGCTGCCGCCGTAGCCGCGGCTGTCGACCTGCACATAGGCGTAGCCGCGCTCGAAGATGCGGCCGTCGCTGATGAGGTCCTTGAAGCGGTCGGCCGGGCCGGTGGCGCGCGGGTCGTAAGCCGGCGCGCCCTGGCTGCTGGTGCCGAAGTACGGGCCGATCGACAGGATCACCGGGTGGCGCTTCTTCTCGCTGCCCTTGGGGAGGAAGACGTCGGCATGCAGGCTCGTGCCGTCGCCGCTGGGGAAGTAGACCTCGGTCCAGGTCGCCTCGCCGGGCACCGGGGCAGCGAGCGCGGTAGGTGCGGCGAGAACAGCGCCGAGCAGCACGGCGGCGAGGGCCAGGGGCAGAGGTCGCATGCTGGGTGCTTCGACGTGGCGGGGTCTTCTCCTGTCGCCCGATCCATGATCAACGCGGTTCACGGGGAAGGGGCGGGGCTCGGGCGCGTCGGGACAGGCGCCGAGCCGGGGCCGACCTACCCTGGCGTACGTGATGAAGAAGGCACCCCTGGCCCTGGCGCTGGCCGCCGCGACCCTCGCCGCGGGTTGTTTGGGGTCCGTCGAGGCCAAGGAGCGCATCGTCGCGGCGCCCGGCGTGGGCCCGTCGCCGATCACGATCGTGGAGATGCCCCAAACGCCGGTAGTGCCGCGCAACCCGCTCACCGGGTTGGCCGCCCGGAAGGCCCCGCTGGTCGTCATCAAGGTCGACAACGCCTCCACCGCTCGGCCTTTTCAGCGCGGCCTGAATCACGCGGCGATCGTCTACCAAGAACTGGTCGAGAGCGGCCAGACCCGCTTCGCTGCGGTCTACGACGGCAGTTGGTCGGGCGAGGTTGGCCCGATCCGCAGCGCCCGCGAGACCGATATCGAGCTGCTCGCGCAGTACGGCCGCGTCACGCTCGGTTTTTCCGGCGCCAACAAGGGCGTCTTCGCGTCGATCAACCGCGCCGTCAAGCGCAACCAACTGCGCGAGGCCTCGCACGAGTCGGTCCCGTCGGTCTATCGCGAGGGCGTACGCCGGCGCGATTCGTACAACTTCTTCTCCACGCCCAACAAGATCCGGGCGGCGAAGCCGGGCGTCGGCGCCAAGGACATCGGGCTGAGCTTCGCGCCGCTGGCCACGTCCGCCGGCCGGCAGGCTGACGCAGCGACGATCCGGTTCTCCCAGACCGCGAGAGTCGTCATTCGCTACAACAAGCGGACCGGCCGCTACGCCGTCTTCCAGGATGGGACGCCCATGAAGGGGGTCGCACCGGCCAACGTGATCGTCCAGCGGGTGTCCGTTCGCGGGAGCAAGTACGTCGATGTGCTCGGATCTCGTACGCCCTACACCGTGTCGACAGGTAAGGGTGCGTCGGTCCTGTTCCGCAACGGGCGGCTGATCACCGGAACGTGGCGCCGGCTGGCGGTCACGACGGGCACGCGGTTCCTCGATGACAAAGGACGCGACCTGCCACTTAAGCCCGGGCCGACCTGGATTCTCCTGCAGCCCAAGGGCCAATCGCTGACCTGGTCGCCCTAGCGCACCAGCTGGCTGCGGGCTTGCCGGACTCGGACGGTGATCGGCGCGGAGCGCACGAAGGCGGGGGTCTGGATCGTGTACGGCGTCGGGTCGTTCCCGACACTGAAGGTCCCGCGCCACTCGACAACAACGCGGACGGTGCGGTCGCCGGCGTGGGTATAGGTATGCGTCACGTCGGGCTGCTTGGGCGTGCCAGGGCGGTCGACGTCCGCGCTGGTGCCGTCGCCCCAGGTCCAGTGCCAGTTGACCGGGGTGGCGGTGACGTGGACGGCGGTGCCGAGCAGCACGGGATGGAAGACCTGCGGCGTGGACTCGCCGGCGGCGAACGCGGTTGCGAGGTTGACCAGGGTGGTCGGGGCCGGATCTGCCTGCGGTGCCTGGATTCTCAGCGGCAGGCTAGTGAATTGGCTACGCACGAGGTCGAGAACTCGGGCGATCGTCGGAACGCCCGGATCGTCGGCGCCGAGGCAGAACGTGCCCTGCTCCTGGATCCACGGGTCGACGACGCTGGTGACGGTGTCGGTCTTCGTCCAGTGCGTGACGCGGTGCCAGACCCAGAGGCGGATGAGGCCGTCGGGGCAGCTGTTGACCGCGGCGTCGCACAGGCTGTTGTCGCCGCCGCGGGTGTTGCGGAAGCAGGTCGGGGCCATCTCCTCCTCGACGGTGATCCAGGTGGTCTTGTCGGGGTGCGGCCCGTCCTCGGCACGACCGCGCCCCGGTACAAACTCGCTCTTCCCCCGCATATACGTGACGTCTATCTCGCCGTCTCCACCCTCGACTTCAGCGCAGGCTCGGCAAGACTTGAAGACGGCTTCCGCAGGCGACGCATGGAGCAGGCCGAGGCTGATCACCGCGACAGCCAAAAGGGCAGCCAGCTTCATCGTCGGACGACACGTTTCACGGTCGCCACGCGCCAAACGTCACCTTCACGCCTGAGTTCCACCTGCTCTTCGACATTCGCTTGTGCCTTCTCTCGCTCCACTACCTTGCCCGTTGCGTCATAGAGCACGTACGCGGCGAAGTCGAAGCCGACGTTTACCCGCGCCCGGGCGCCGCTGTCGGCTGGCGCAACGGCGAACGTGATCGTGAAATCGCCTCCGACCGGGCGCTGGTCCTTGAGACGGATCTGCGTGATCGAGTCGACGTACAGCTTGCAGGTTTTGCAGGTCGGGAGACTGAGCCGCGACACGATGGCGGGGTCCCGCTCAGCGAAGCCTCGCGAAATCTCGGCGTAGAAGAACCGCACAAACTCGGACGCGCCCTGCGCGGTAGGCGCGTTGATGCCGGTGGGGGCGGGGCTCGCCGAGGCGCTGGGCGGGACCGACGCACTGGGCAACACCCGGGGACCGCCCTCCGACCCGGTACACCCGGAGAGCAGCACGACGAGCCCGGCCACCAGACCCGTCGCCTGCACCCGTACGCCGTTCATCGTGCGCACCCTAAACCCGGCGAATCGACCCGCGCCTCCCCCATCCACAGGCAACGGGGGGTACGGGACACGCGCACCCACAGCGCAACCTGGCTGTGGCACCGCTCACACTTCACGCTCACCCCGCACGGCGGACGGTACGCACCCCGGCAATCCGGGCACAGTGGCCCGGTGACAGCCACGGTGCTCGAGGCGGTCCCGCACAGGCCGACGCGCACCCCGCGTCGGCCTCGCGGGTTCCTCAGCCACACCCCCGCGCTCGACGGCCTGCGTGGCCTCGCGCTGCTCATGGTCTTCACCTACCACTTCACCGGCGCCGACGGTCCGCTGCCCGGGGGCTGGGCCGGGGTCGACGTCTTCTTCGTCCTGAGCGGCTTCCTCATCACCGCCCTGATGCTCGACGAGCGACGCACCCACGGCCGCCTCGACCTGAAGCGCTTCTACGCCCGACGAGCCCTGCGCCTGCTCCCGGCGCTGGTCGCGATGCTCGCGATCTGGTCGCTGCTGCTCCTCGCGTTCCACGACACCAGCTGGTTTGCCGCGACTCCGAGCGGCAACGGCAAGGGCTCCCCCGTCGACGTCAGCCGCGCTTTCGCACAGGTTGGTCTCGTCCTGACCTACGGCGTCAACTGGCTCTACGCCCTCGCCAGCGGCAGCGCTCCGCTCGGCCACCTGTGGTCGCTCGCGGTCGAGGAACAGTTCTACGTCCTGTGGCCGCTCGTGCTGCTCCTGCTGCTCAAGCTGCCGTCCGCGCGCCGCCTCTGGCCGGTCCTCGCCCTCGCCGCGGTCTCAGCGACCCTCCCCTGGCTGCTGTTCGACGGCAGCGACGAGGGCAAGAACCGCATCTACTTCGGCACCGACACCCGCGCCGTCGGGCTGCTGCTCGGTGCCGCCGCCGCCCTGGCCTGGCACCGCCGACGGACCCTGGGCCGCACCGCTCGGATCCCCGCCGTACGCGCCTGGGCCGGTGTCCTCGTCGTCGCCACCATCGCACTGACGCTGACCAACCTGCCGGTGAAGTTCACCCTCGCGCCCACCGTGCTCGGCCTCGCCGTCGCGCAGATCGTGACCTACCTAGCCGACCGCCCGACGAGCCCACTCGCCCGGCTGCTGAGCCCGCGCTGGCTGGTATGGATCGGTAAGCGGTCGTACGGGCTCTACCTCTGGCATTACCTGTGGGCCACCTGGACGCACCCGCTGCCGTTGCGGTTCGCGCTACCCATCGGCATCGCCGGCACGCTGGTGTGCACCGTGGCGTCATGGCGCCTCATCGAGCAGCCCGCGCTGCGTCACACAGCGAAATTCCGGCCGAGGGCGGTCTCCCCCGGAGGATCCCGCGCGCTGTGATCGACTGTCAGGGTGCCGGAGTCGCTGACCGCTGACCAGGCCGTCGCCCTGATCTCCCCGGGCGACCGGGTCTTCGTCGGCTCGGCCTGCGCCACCCCGCGCACCCTGCTCGCCGCGCTGAGCGCCCGCACCCCGAAGGTGCCCGGCGTACGCCTCGTGCATTTCCTGGCCGGCGACCCCGCCCCTGGCTACCTGCAAGAGGTCTACTTCGTCGGCAGCGAACTGCGCGGTCGCATCGAGGCCGGCCGGATCGACTACGCCCCGGTCTCCTCGGGTGACTTGCCCGACCTCATCGCCAGCGGACAGCACCGCGTCGACGTCGCCCTGATCCAGGTCTCGCCGCCGGACGACGAGGGCATGTGCAGCCTGGGCGTCTCTGTTGACGTGGGCCACGCCGCCGCACTCGCCGCCCGCGTCGTCCTGGCCGAGGTCAACCCGGCCATGCCGAGCACCGGACCGGCCAGGACGACGCGGGCGGCGAGTGGGGCGGCGTGGCCCACGTCAACAGAGACGCCCAGG
>JBKJLP010000045.1:0-6785 GCA_046596735.1 Mycobacteriales bacterium
CCGGAACAAGCGCTCGACATCGTGGGGCAGGCGGCGCTGGCCCTGGAAGCAGCTCACGCTGCCGGCGTGGTGCATCGCGACGTCAAGCCGGGCAACCTGCTCGTACGACCGGACGGCGTCGTCAAGGTCACCGACTTCGGCATCGCCCGAGCGGTCGACGCCGTCCCGCTCACCAAGACCGGCATCATGGTCGGGACGGCCTACTACCTCTCGCCCGAGCAGGCCGCCGGCAAGCAGGTCACGCCGGCCAGCGACGTCTACAGCCTTGGCGTCGTGGCCTACGAATGCCTGGCCGGGCAACGGCCGTTTCCGGGCGACAACCCGGTCGCGGTGGCCACGGCCCATCTGAGCCAGGACCCCCCGCCGCTGCCGGACACCGTTCCGGCCGGCGTCCGCGCTCTGGTGGTGCAAGCCATGCAGAAGGACCCGACCGGTCGGCCGGAGCATGCAGGCGAGCTTGGCCGGGCTGCGCTCGCCCTGCGCCGCACCTTGCTGAGCGAACCCGAGACGCAACCGGGTGCCGCCGTCGTCGACGACCCACAGACCCGACTCCTCACCCAGGTCGCTCCGGTCATCTCCACGATCGGCGCGACCGATGCAGCCCCCTCGCTGCTGCCGCCGCGGCCGACCCAGAAGCGGCGACCGTTTGGCCAAGACCACCGCCAAGCCGTACGCCTGACCTCGGCGGCGCTGCTGGTCCTCGCCCTGCTACTGGCCGCGCGCAGCTGCGGCGGGGAGGCTACGCCGTCCTCCGTCACCTCGAGCCCCTCACCGAGCCCGCAGGTCACCGTTGCGGCCGCCAGCTATGTCGGCAAGAGCCCCGACGCGGTGACCGCCGCGCTGGTCCGGCTCGGGTTGCGTCCGCGCCTCGCCTACGACGGCAAGACCGGCTCCGCCGGTAGCGTCAGCAGTGTGACCCCCACCGGTTCGCTGGCGCCCGGGAGCGTGGTCACCGTGCATGTCGTCCCGGTGCAGGACAGGCCCGGCAAGGGCAAGAGACACGGCAAAGATGACTGAGCCGCGCATCCTCGGCGAGCGCTATGAGCTCGGCGAGGGCATCGGCGTCGGCGGCATGGCGGAGGTCTTCCGCGGCCGCGATATCCGCCTCGGCCGCGACGTGGCCGTCAAGGTCCTGCGCGCCGACCTCGCCCGCGAGCCCGCCTTCCAAGGCCGCTTCCGCCGCGAGGCGCAGGCCGCCGCCGGGCTCAACGCGCCCTGCATCGTCTCCGTCTTCGACACCGGTGAGAGCGACGGTGTCCCGTACATCGTCATGGAGTACGTCGAGGGCCGGACCCTGCGCGACATCCTGCAGAGTGAGGGTCGGCTGCTGCCACAGCGCGCGCTCGAAGTGGGAGCCGACGTCTGCGCCGCGCTCGACGTCGCCCACGCCGCCGGGATTGTGCACCGCGACATCAAGCCGGGCAACGTGATGCTGACCCCCCGCGGCGAGGTCAAGGTGATGGACTTCGGCATCGCCCGCGCAGTCTCCGACACGTCCTCCACCATGACCCAGACGGCAGCGGTCATGGGCACCGCGGCTTACCTTTCTCCCGAGCAGGCGCGCGGCGAAAATGTCGACTTGCGCTCAGATATCTACTCCACCGGATGCATGCTCTACGAGCTCGTCACCGGTGCACCGCCGTTCACGGGCGACAGCCCGGTCGCCGTCGCCTACCAGCATGTCCGTGAGGACCCGGTCCCGCCCTCGGCGTACGACGACACTCTGCCGCCCTCGGTCGACGCGGTGGTGCTCAAGGCGATGGCCAAGCGTCCTGACCTGCGCTACCAGTCAGCCGACGAGATGCGCGAGGACCTGCTCCGCGCCGCGGCGGGACAGCCGGTGCTGGCAGTTCCGTTCGTCTCCGAGCCCGAGCCAGACCACGCCCTCACGACCGTCACCACGCTGCGCGCACCGGAGCGTCGGCGCCGGGGGCGGCCGCTGCTGGTGGTCTTCGGCCTCATCCTGGCCGGGGTCGTCGTCGGAGTCGCTCTTCTCGTCAAGAGCCTGCTCGGCAACGACACCGGGCTGCTCCCGGCACCGCCGGTCACCGGACTGTCGCAGCAGGAGGCGACGGCGAAACTGGCCACCGCCGGGCTGCAGGTCGGCAAGGTGATCGGGCAGTTCGCCGAGAAGCCGGCAGGCACGGTCATCGGTCAGAGCCCGGACTCCGGGTTCCTCATCGGCCGGGGCGGTGCGATCGACCTGACGATCAGCAAGGGCATCGAGATGACGGTGGTGCCGCAGGTGATCGGCCTGTCGCAGGCCGAAGCGGAGGCATCGCTGGCCGACGCCAAACTCACGATCAACCGGGTGGTGACCCGCGACGTCAACCTGCCCGCGGGCCAGGTTCTCGACGTCCTGCCTCGGCCAGGCGCCCAGGTGCGCGCCCGCTCCACCGTCGACGTCGTGGTTTCGTCCGGCCAAGTCCAGGTGCCGGATCTGCGCGGGATGACCAAGGACGAGGCTATCGCCGCGCTCCAGAAGCTCGGTTTCGCGGTGGGTATCGAGCCGCGCGACAGTCTTGAGCAGGTCGACAAGGTCATCGACCAGCGACCGGTCAACTCGCTCGCTCCGCGTGGTTCGACCGTGGTGATCGTGATCGCGCAGGAACCCCAGCCAACTCCGTCACCGAGTCCTTCCCCGCAGCCGTCCGGACCGGTCCCGTCCACCCCGCCGCCGAATCCCCAGCCCTCTCCGAGCCCGACCTAGCCGCTCAACCGAAGGCGCGTAGCCGGAGCTCTTCGACCCGCGCGGCGAGTACCGGGGCTAGGGCTGGCGCCGACGGGTCACCGCACTGCACCAGCCAGGTCGCGAGCATGGTGTGCCCGCCCTGGGTCAGGACCGACTCTGGGTGGAACTGCACGCCCTCGACTGGCCTGTCCCGGTGGCGCAGCGCCATCACGGTGCCCGATGGCGTACGGCCGGTGACTGCGAGCTCGGGCGGGAGGGTCTTCTCCTCGACCGCGAGCGAGTGGTAGCGGGTCGCGGTGAACGGGGTCGGCAAGCCATGCAGCACGCCGGCGCCCTGGTGCTCCACCTCGCTGGTCTTCCCGTGCAGCAGTTCGGGTGCGCGACTGACCCGAGCGCCGTGTGCAACCGCGATGGCCTGGTGCCCCAGGCACACGCCGAGCAACGGCAGGTTGCGGTCCTCGCACGCGCCCACCATGGCGACCGAGCAGCCAGCATTCTCGGGGGTGCCCGGCCCCGGCGAGAGCAGAACGCCGTCGTAGCCGCCAGCGTCGAGGTCGTCCGGCCCCACCTCGTCGTTGCGGCGTACGACGCAGTCCGCGCCCAGTTGGCCGAGGTACTGCACCAGGTTGAAGACGAAACTGTCGTAGTTGTCGACCACGAGGATCCGGGTCGGCGCGCGCTGGGGGACGGTCACACCTCCACGCTACGACGACACCGGTCTAGGACCCGGCCTTCTTCGCCGGGGCCTTCTTCGCCGGGGCCTTCTTCGCCGGCGCCTTCTTCGCGGGGGCCTTCTTGGCGGGGGTCGCGGCGACCTGTCCGCGGACCTTGCCGCCCGGCACGCTGGCCGGGGCGCTCGCCGTAGCCGCCTCGGCCTTCACCCGTTCCTCCTCGAGCAGCACCCGACGCAATACCTTGCCCACGACGGTGCGCGGAAGGCTGTCGCGGAACTCCACCAGCTTGGGGACCTTGTAGGCCGTCAGGTTGGCGGCGCAGTGGCTGCGCACCTCGTCCTCGGACAGGTCGCTTCCCGCCTTGCGGACGAGGAAGGCTTTGACCGTCTCGCCACGGTACTTGTCGGGGACGCCGACCACGACCGCGTCCTCGACGCCCTCCAGCCCGAACAGCACCTCTTCCACCTCCGACGGGTAAATGTTGAACCCGCCCGCGATGATCAGCTCCTTCTTGCGATCGACGATGGTGAAGAAGCCGTCGTCGTCCATGACCGCGACATCGCCAGTCAGCAGGTAGCCGTCTTTGGTGAACGACGCCGCCGCGTCGTCGTTGTTCCAGTAGCCGGAGAAGACCTGCGGTCCGTAGACGGCAAGCTCGCCCGCCTCGCCGAGCGGCACCTCACGCTCAGCGTTGTCCTGGTCAACGATCTTGCACAGCGTGCCCGGCAGCGGCAGCCCGATGGACCCGATCTTGCGGGTCCCGGTGACCGGGTTGCAGTGCGTCGACGGCGAGGTCTCGGTCAGGCCGTAGCCCTCCACCAGCCGACCGCCGGAGATGCGCTCGAACTGCTCGCAGATTTCCTGCGGCAACTTCATCGCACCGGAGACGCAGATCCTGATCGAGCGCAGATCATGCTGCTTCGCCTTGGGGCTGTCAGCAATCGCCTTGTAGATCGGCGGAACGCCGGGGAACGTCGTCGGTTTCCACTCATCGATGGCGGCGAAGACGAGGTCGAGGTCAAAGCGCGGCAGCAACACCAGGGTCCCGCCGAGCAGGATGGTCGAGGTCATCGCGACCGTCAGCCCGTAGGCGTGGAACAACGGAAGCACGCCGAGGGTGACCTCCTTGCCAGCCGTCGCCTCGGTGTCCCACAGCCGGTTCATGTAGGCGTTGCTCACCAGGTTGTGATGGCTGAGTCGGGCGCCTTTGGACAGGCCGGTAGTGCCGCCGGTGTACTGCAGAAGCGCCAGGTCCGTCATCGGATCGATCGCCGCCTGACGTACGGGAAGTCCGGCTCCCTTGAGCAGGGCGCTGAACTGCGTGACCACCGCGTCCTTGGGCACGGGCGCGTAGACCTCGGCCCGCTTCCTCTTGGCTTTGCCCAACGGCAGACGCAACGCGACTTTCGCCTTGGTCGGCAGGAAGTCGCCGATGCTGGTCACGATGACGTGCTGCAGGTCGGTATCGGCCTTGACCTTCGCGATCGTGGGGTAGACGCGGTCGAGGCAGACCACAACCTTCGCGCCACAGTCCTTGAGCTGGTGGCGCAGCTCCTTCTCGGTGTAGAGCGGGTTGTGCTCGACCACGATGGCGCCAAGACGCAAAGCGCCAAAGAACGCAATGACGTTCTGCGGGCAGTTGGGCAGGACCAGCGCGACCCGGTCGCCCTTAACGACGCCGAGGGAGGAGAGCGCTGCCGCGAAGCGGTCGACGTCGTCCTTGAGCTGCTTGTAGGTCAGCGTCGTGCCGAGGAAAGCCAGCGCGGTGTTGGTGGGGAACGACGAGGCGGCGTCGTCGAGCAGCCGGGTCAGGGGGATCACCGGGAAGTCGAAATCGGCGGGCACCCCGTCGGGGTAACTGCGGGTCCACGGCCGATCCGCGTAGGTCGCCGTGGCGGCGCGGCGCGGCGCCTTCTTCGCGGGCACCTTCTTCGCAGCGGGCTTACGGGACGAGACAGCGGGGGTCTTGGCAGGGCCGGGCACGGAGGTGACCTCTCAGAACGCGGGACGGTGTCCCCGGATTGTTGCAGGGGTCGTTCTGGCCGTGTCAGCCACCGGTCACCGACGGTTCACCAACGGGAGCCGATGAGGGCGCGTCGACCGTGACGTCTTGGAAGGGCAGCAGCACTTCCAGCCGCGGGAAGACCACCACGAACAACAGCGCAACCACCGCAGTCAGCAGCAGCGCACTGCACAGCAGTCGACCGACCAGACCACCGGGAAAGCGGTGCCAGAGCCAGGCGTACACCTCAGACCGACCCGGTGAGCGCCGGCGGATCGCCATCGGACTTTGCCAGCGTGGTCTCCAGCTGCCCCCGGATGATTAACCGCTGGCGCGCGGAGTACTTCGGGTTGCAGGTGGTGAGAGTCAGCAGCCTTTGGGTTGGCACGGCCCGCGCCTTCCCGGGTACGGCGTACGTCACGTCAAGGGCTGTGGGAGCAACGATCCGGGACCCCGTGACGCGGTACGTGAACCAGGTGTTGCGCGTCTCCAGGACGATGGCGTCGCCCGCCCGGAGCTCGTCCACGCGATGGAACGGCGCGCCATACGTCGTCCGATGCCCGCTGATCACGGTGTTGCCGAGCCCTCCGGGCATGGCCGTGCGCGGGTAATGACCGGGACCCTTCTTGAGGTCGTCGGTCGACACTCCCTCGACAACGACCGTCGCCTGGTCGCCGACCATCCCGAGTTTGGGGATCCAGATCACGGCAAGCCCGTGGCCCAGCGGGACCCCGGTGAGCCTTCCCTCCGGGGTCGACACCGGCGCTGCCCAGTCGTGTCGCAGATCCGCCCCCAGCCGCGACTGCTGCTGCTCGGTATAGACCCCGGTGTAGGCGAGCTCGTACCCGCAGAACAAAAGCACGACGACGCCAAGCGTCATGAGGGCTTCTCCACCGCCGCGCAGCACGGTGCGCACCACGTCACCACCGCGGCTCATCGCGCAGGCGCTACGTGCTGCAGTTCGAGCTGCCCGTCGTACGCCGGCAGCGCCAGATCCCGCTTGGTGCGCACGGAGTAGCCCAGGCCGTAGCGGTCGACGTAACTGCGGAAGATCTGCACGCCCGGTTCCTCATCGAGGGCACCCCGCAGGGACGCCTCCGCACCGATCGCCTGGACCACGAACGGCGGGCTGTAGACCCGGCCCTGCAAGATGACGGTGTTGCCGACACAGCGCACCGCGCTGGTCGAGATCAGCCGCTGGCCCATCAGCGTCATCGCCTCGGCGCCCCCGGCCCACAGGGCGTTGACCACGGCCTGGACGTCCTGCTGGTGGACCACCAGGTCGTCCGGGTTGGCCACCATCGGTGCGTCACCCGACTGCCGCGGAGCGTCGTCGAGCCTGACGGTCAGCCCGGGGCCGCGCACGGCGGTGAGGCCGGCGTAGACCTCCACGGACTCACCCCGCGCTTGCTCGGCG
>JBKJLP010000094.1:0-2629 GCA_046596735.1 Mycobacteriales bacterium
ATCGTTTTTGGGGCTCCGGTGACGGTCACCGCGACCGGCGACCCGCGAGCCCGCCGTACCGTCGCTGACGCGGCCGAGCAGTTGCGCCTTGCGCTGGTCGAGCACGTGCAGTGCGCCACCAGGGAGACAGCATGACCCACGACGACTTCACCGGCGAGCCCGAGCTCAATAGCGAGGGACCGTCCACGCCGCAGCCGGTATTAGCCGTCGTCGGACGGCCCAACGTCGGTAAGTCGACGCTGGTCAACCGGATCCTCGGCCGCCGTGAGGCAGTCGTCGAGGATGTGCCGGGTGTGACCCGTGACCGCGTGACGTACGACGCGCAGTGGCGCGGTCGGACCTTCACCGTCGTCGACACGGGCGGCTGGGACCCGGACGCCGATGGGCTGGCTGCAGCGGTCAGCGCGCAGGCCGAGGTGGCCGTCTCCATTGCTGACGCGGTGCTGTTTGTCGTCGACACGACCGTGGGCGCTACCGATGCCGATGAGGCAGTGGTGAAGGTCCTGCGTCGGGCCAAGAAACCGGTCATCCTGGCCGCGAACAAGGTGGATGACGAGCGCACCGAGTCCGACGCCTCCATGTTGTGGTCGCTTGGACTCGGCGAGCCGATCGTCGTCAGCGCCCTGCACGGCAGAGGCAGCGGTGACCTCCTGGACAAGATCTTGGAGGCGCTGCCCGAGACTCCGGCCGAGGTCTTCGATGCTGAGGCCGGCCCGCGCCGTGTCGCCCTGCTGGGCCGCCCCAACGTAGGGAAGTCCTCGCTCCTCAACCGGCTCTGCGGTGAGGAGCGGGTGCTCGTCGACAGCGTCGCTGGCACCACCCGCGACCCGGTCGACTCGCTGGTCGAGGTGGGCGGCGAGACCTGGAAGTTCGTCGACACGGCGGGCCTGCGCAAGCGGGTGTCGCACGCCTCTGGCGCGGAGTACTACTCGTCCCTGCGTACCCAGGCTGCGTTGGACAGCGCCGAAGTCGCCATTGTGCTGATCGATGCAGGCGACGTGCTCAGCGAGCAGGACCAGCGGGTCATCGGCATGGTCGTCGACGCCGGTCGGGCGCTGGTGCTCGCGTTCAACAAGTGGGACCTCGTCGATGAGGACCGCCGCCCGACGCTGGCCAAGGAAATCGAGCGCGACCTCGCCCGGGTTGCTTGGGCGCCGCGGGTCAACGTCTCCGCGCTCACCGGTCGGTCCGTCGACAAGTTGGCGCCGGCTCTGCACACCGCGCTCAACGGTTGGGAGACCCGCATCCCCACCGCACGGCTCAACTCCTGGCTGAGCGATCTTGTGGCCGCGACGCCGCCACCGGTGCGCAGTGGCAAGCAGCCCAAGATCCTCTTCGCCACGCAAGCCGGGACGCGCCCGCCGCGATTCGTGTTGTTCACCAGTGGATTCCTCGAGGCCGGTTACCGCCGCTACATCGAGCGCCGCCTGCGCGAGGACTTCGGCTTTGCGGGCACGCCGATCGAGGTCAGCGTCCGCGTCCGCGAGAAGCGCGGCAAGGGCTAACCCTCAGGCGAGACGCCGCTGGTGGTTCTTCGTAGTCGCCAGCCCGAACCGTCTAGGATTGTCACAGGGCGGCGGCATCCTGAAGCATGCTTCCGGCCGCCGTCTCGATGGACGAGTTGCGCCAGGTGGTCGCGATCAGCGCCTCCTGGCGTGACGTGCTGCGCCGGCTGGGACTGTCCTCGCCGGCGCGCGGCCGTCGCTTGCGCAACCTTTGTGATGAGGCAGAGATCTCCTACTCACACTTCTATGGCATGAGCGGGGCCAACGACGTCAGGCTGGCGGAGGCTTTCTGCTCTGCGTCGACGTGGGCTGAGGTGTTGTGCCAAATCGGCTACAGCCCCGGCAGCGGTTCAGCCCGCGCGTCGTTGCGGCGCCGCGCATTCTTGATTGGGGTCGACGTCAGCCATCTTGACAACGGAGGCAAGGGGGCGGCGTCGGGACCGTTCGTCGGACCCGTCAACATCAGCAACCTTCGCCGCGCCGCCGCGTTCATCGTGGCCGGTAGATGTGCGTTGCTCGGCTACGAGGTTTCCTGGCCCCTCGAGCCCACCGCGTATGACCTGATCGTGGATATGGGCGCAGCCGGGTTGGCGAGGGTGCAGGTCAAGAGCGGGACACGGCGAGTAAGCGGATCGTGGTCCGTCTGGATCACACGGCGCGCGGAGGCTTCCGGGAACGGCGAGCGACGCGTCTCGTACACCCCTGAGGAGATCGACTACTTCGGCATCGTCGACGGCGACCAGGAGGTCTACATGATTCCGGTGCTCGACGTAGAAGGACGAACGGCGCTCTCGCTGAGTGCCTATGCCGCCTACCGGGTGTCCGCCTGACGACATCCCGGCATGGCTGGGTGCCGCGAGCCTGCACCGGTAGGGTTGGCGACGTTCCACGGGCTGTGGCGCAGCTTGGTAGCGCACGTGACTGGGGGTCACGGGGTCGCAGGTTCAAATCCTGTCAGCCCGACTGGAGAAAGTGCAGATCAGGGGCCACTTCCCAACTCGGGAGGTGGCCCCTGACCCATCTCGGCCGGCCATCGAGTGGACGGCGGCCATGATGGGCCGATGACGACCCACGAGCTGGAGCCGGTCGAAGACGTCGGTCACGGCGCCCTGGACCGGCTCCAG
>JBKJLP010000214.1:0-3724 GCA_046596735.1 Mycobacteriales bacterium
GCTGGGCGTACCCGGACTGCGAGTCCATCGGGCTGCTGAAGATGGACTTCCTCGGCCTGCGCAACCTCACCGTCCTGGACGACTGCCTCAAGCACATCGAGACCAACCGCGGCGAGACCGTTGTCCTCGAGACGCTGACGCTGGATGACAAGAAGACCTTCGAGCTGTTGGCCCGCGGCGACACCCTGGGCGTGTTCCAGCTCGACGGTGGGCCGATGCGCGCGCTGCTGCGCTCGATGCAGCCGGATTCGTTCGAGCACATCTCCGCCGTCCTGGCGCTCTACCGGCCGGGGCCGATGGGCGCTAACGCGCACAACGACTACGCCGCTCGCAAGTGTGCGCGCAAGCCCATCGTGCCGATCCACCCTGAGCTCGAGGAGCCGCTCGCCGAGATCCTGGGCGACACCTACGGGTTGATCGTCTACCAGGAGCAGGTCATGGCGATCGCCCAGAAACTGGCGGGCTACAGCCTGGGCAACGCCGATCTGCTGCGCCGTGCCATGGGAAAGAAGAAGAAGGAGATCCTGGACAAGGAATACGTCCCGTTCTCCGACGGGATGAAGGCCAACGGCTACAGCGCCGCGGCGATCAAGACCCTGTGGGACATCCTCGTTCCCTTCTCCGACTACGCCTTCAACCGTGCCCACACCGCTGGCTACGGGCTGGTGTCCTACTGGACCGGTTTCCTCAAGGCCAATTACCCCTCCGAGTACATGGCGGCCCTGCTGACCTCGGTGGCCGGCGACAAGGACAAGAGCGCGCTCTACCTCGCTGAGTGCCGCCGGATGGGCATCAAGGTCCTGCCGCCGGACGTCAATGACTCCGACAGCGACTTCACGCCGCGCGGTACCGATATCCGGTTCGGGTTGTCCGCGATCCGCAACGTCGGCACCAACGTTGTCGCGTCCATTGTTGCGAGCCGCACCGGCAAGGGGCGCTTCGCCGACTTCGCCGATTACCTGCGCAAGGTCGATGCGGTCGCGTGTAACAAGAAGTTGGTCGAGTCACTCTGCAAGGCCGGCGCCTTCGACTCACTCGGTCACAGCCGCAAGGGCCTGGTCCAGGTGCACGCCGAGTCGATTGACGCGTGCCTGGAGACCAAGCGGGCCGAAGCGATCGGCCAGTTCGACTTGTTCGGTGGTGACGATGACGCGGGGTTCGCGGGGGACGGGATCGGCGGTGTCTTCGACGTCAAGATCCCGCTCGGGGAGTGGGACAAGGCTGTCCTGCTCACGTATGAGCGGGAGATGCTCGGCCTCTACGTCTCCGACCATCCGCTGCTTGGGGTCGAGCACGTCATCTCGGCCGCCGTCGACTGCCCGATCTCCGCGGTGCACGAGCGCGAGGACGGCAGCAACATCGTGCTGGGCGGCATCCTGTCCGGTGTCACACGCAAGATGACCAAGCAGGGCAATGCGTGGGCGATGGTCCAACTCGAGGACCTCGAGGGCGCGATCGAGGTGCTCTTTTTCCCGGCGTCCTATCAGCTCGCGGCGGTGTCGCTGGTGGAGGACGCCGTCGTGCTCGTGCGTGGTCGGGTCGACAAACGCGAGGACATCCCCAAGATCATCGCGAACGAATTGATCATTCCCGACCTCGCGACTGGTCCCCGGGGACCGGTGACGGTCTCGATCCCGACTCCGCGCTGCACGCCGCCTCTGGTCGAGCGGTTCAAAGAAGTTCTCTCCAGTCACCCCGGCACGACCGAGGTGCACTTGCAGCTGGTCAACGCTGGCAAGACCACGATGGTCAAGCTCGACGACAAACTGCGGGTCACGGCAACCCCGGCGCTCTTCGCCGACCTCAAGGCCCTGCTCGGCCCCGGCTGCCTGCCCGTCAGCGCCTGAGGGTCGCCTTCGCACGGTGATGGACTGACGCCTTAGAGTTGCTGCAGGTCTGCCGCCCCCTCGTCCGTCGGCGGGCCAGGGGGGACGACGTGATCGAGCGGCGCACTGACCGGTGGGCGGCACACCCGCGCTGGGCTGCGGCGATGCGCGCCACCGTCATCCTGGTGCCGCTGGCATTTGCTCTGTTGTCCGGCTTCCTCGTCAGTCGGTTGCTGCCCGCTGGCGAATCCCGACTTGCCCGGGTCGGCTGGTGGCTGGCGGTCTTCGTCGCTTCCAGCGTGGTGCTGTACGTCGGCGACCGGCTGGCCCGGCGGCTGCTGCCGCTCGCCGTCCTGCTCGAGTTGTCGTTGGTCTTCCCCGATCGTGCGCCGTCGCGCATGCGCAGCCTTCGTACGCTGAGCGTGCGCCAGCTCGATGAACGGCTGGCCCGGTTGCGCGCCAACGGTGCGACCACGCCACCGATGGAGGTCGCCGAGACGCTGGTCCTTCTGGTCGGCGTCCTCGGCCTGCACGACAAGCGGACCAGAGGCCACTCCGAACGCGTGCGCGCCCTGGTCGACCTGCTGACCGACGAGATGGGACTGTCCGACGAGGACCGCGGCAAAGCCCGGTGGGCTGCTCTGATCCACGACCTGGGCAAACTCACCATCCCGGTCGCGATCCTGAACAAGCCCAGCTCGCTGGACGCCGACGAGTGGGACACGATTCGCCAGCACCCCGAGGAGGGAACCCGACTCGCCGCCGGGATGCTGCCCTGGCTGGGTGAGTGGGGTCGGGCTATCGGTGAGCACCACGAGCGCTGGGACGGGTTGGGGTATCCGAACGGCCTCGCGGGCGAGCAGATCTCGTTGCCGGCCCGGATCGTTGCGGTGGCCGATTCCTATGAGGTCATGACCACCAGTCGGCCCTACAGCCGAGCCCGGTCCGCGGCGGTAGCCCGGCAGGAGCTCACCGACTGCGCCGGCGCGCAGTTCGACCCACAGGTGGTCCGAAGCTTCCTGTCCATTTCGCTGGGCCGACTGCGCTGGGTCTTCGGCCCGCTCACCTGGCTGGCCGAAGTGCCCTTGCTCGCGCTCGATCGCAGCGGACAGGCAGCCCGCCTCGCCACCACCGCGCTCGGCGTCGGGGGACTGGTGGCCTCCGGCGCCATCGCGCAGCCCCCGGGCGGGGACGTGTTGCTGGCCAGCCCGAGCCCCGGTGTGGCAGCCAGCCCGCTGGGGGTTCTGGTGACCCCTGCTCCGGACGACACCGCTCCAGCTGTGGTGTCACCATCGGCCCTGCCCTCGGTGGCGACGTCGGCTAAGCCGGCTTCCACGTCCGCCCCGTCCGCCACCCGGGCCGCCACCGCAGTGGCTGCCCCGCGGCCACGGTCGACCCCGACCCCGACTGCGGCTCCGGCTACGACTACCGCGGCGGCCCGACCGCCGGCGACCTACTGGTTCACCGGCAGCTCTGCTGGCTATGCGCTCGCGCCCGTGGCGCCGACCCGGATTGGTTCGCCACCAGACACCGACGGAGACGGTCACCCCGGCTCAACCCTGATGCCCGGCGATGGTGACTTCGACGCCAGGGGGGAGGCGCAGAGCATCGTCTTGGACCGCGTCCTGGACCGACCACTTCGCCTGTCCGGAGTCCCGAGCCTGGCGCTGTGGAGCCGCCTGGCGTCGAGCAAGGGCAACGCGCGAGTGCAGGTGCGGCTGGCGGACTGCCCGTCCGCTGGCAACTGCGTGGTGCTGGCCAACGGCCAGGTGGAGGACGGGACGTGGTCCACCGGCAGCTTCGACGTCCACGACATCGCGCTCACCAGCGTGGACGCCACGGTGCCTGCTGGTCATCGGTTGCGCCTCGTCCTGGTGGCGCTCAACTCCGGGACGAAG
>JBKJLP010000252.1:0-4077 GCA_046596735.1 Mycobacteriales bacterium
CAGGTCGGTCTGCGCGCGGGTGCGCCCGACCAGCTCCTGCGCCCGGTTGCCGACTGCGGATCGCGCGCCGGTGACCCCCATGGTCGAGGCGGCGTAGATGAACCCCCGGTTGGTGCGACCAACAACGGCGATACGCGCGTCGGTGCTGCTGGGCGCGACCAGGAAGATCGGTGCCAAGTCGTGCTCGGCCGCCGCGGTGACCCAGGGCTGCGCCTCCTCAGGGATGAGGTCAGGCGTGATGGCACCAGCTCCCCCAGCCGCCTTGAGGTCGGCGGCAAACCTGGCGGGGCCGTACTTCTCGATCGGGTTCCAATAACCCATGACGACGGTCGCGACGCGTGGGCTGAGGGCGCGTACGGCGTCAAAGACGTGCGCCACCCGACTTCCTGCGCGCAGGGCCGCGTCAACGGCGACCTGGATAACGGGTCCGTCCATCCCGGGGTCGGTGTAGGGCACGCCAACCTCGATCGCGTCGACCCCACCCTCGACCATCGCCAACATCGCTTCGACAGATCCGTCGTACGTCGGATAGCCGACCGGCAGGTAGCCGATGAGCGCGGCCCGACCCTCGCTCTTGCACCGCGCGAACAGGTCGTCCAGCGGCTGGGTCACGGCTGCTCGCCCTCGTGGGCACGGACCAACTCGGCCTGTGCCACCGCTTCGGCGCTGACCAGGCCGAACCAACGAGCGGCGGTGTCAACATCCTTGTCGCCGCGTCCGGAGGTGTTGACGATGATGACCAGCTCGCGCGGGTCGCGGCCGGCTTCGACCTGCGCCCGCCCCCAGTCACACGCGCCGGCAAAGGCGTGAGCCGTCTCGATCGCGCACAGGATGCCTTCGCGCTTGGCCAGCATCTCCAGCGCCTGCATCGCCCACGCGTCAGAGATCCCGGTGTAGGTGGCACGGCCGCTGTCGCGCAGCCACGCGTGCTCGGGACCGACGCCGGGGTAGTCCAGGCCAGCGCTGATGCTGGTGGTGTTTTGGGTCTGTCCGTCCTCGTCCTGCATGAGATAGCTGCGGGCGCCGTGCAGGACGCCCGGCGTACCAGCGGTCAACGGAGCCGCGTGCCGTCCGGTCTCGACCCCATCGCCGCCGGCCTCGCAACCGATCAGGGCAACGCCCTCGTCCGGGATGAAGGCGTGGAAGAGCCCCATCGCGTTGCTGCCGCCGCCGACGCACGCCACAGCCGCATCCGGGAGGCGTCCCAGCAGGTCCAGGCACTGTTGGCGAGCCTCGACACCGATGATCCGCTGGAAGTCGCGCACCATCATCGGGAACGGGTGGGGTCCGACGACGGAACCGATCGCGTAGTGCGTCGTCTCCACGTTGGCGACCCAGTCCCGGAACGCTTCGTTGGTCGCGTCCTTCAACGTCTTCGTGCCGGTCGTCACCGGGATGACCTCCGCGCCGAGCAGGCGCATCCGGGCGACGTTGAGCGCCTGGCGGCGGGTGTCCTCCTCGCCCATGTACACGGTGCACTCGAAGCCGAAGAGCGCCGCCGCGGTAGCGGTGGCGACGCCGTGCTGACCGGCCCCTGTCTCGGCGATGACCCGCCGCTTGCCCATGCGCGCAGTGAGCAGCGCCTGCCCGAGCACGTTGTTGATCTTGTGCGATCCGGTGTGCGCCAGGTCCTCCCGCTTGAGCAGGATCGTCGCTCCCCCGGCGTGCTCGCCGAGGCGGCGCGCGTCGGTCAACGGCGTCGGACGACCGGCGTAGGTGCGTTGCAGCCGGTCGAGTTCGGCAAGGAAGACCGGATCCTGTTGACTCGTACGGTGGGCCTCAGCCAGTTCGTCGAGCGCGGCCACCAGAGCTTCGGGGACAAAGCGACCGCCGTACGGGCCGAAGTGCCCGGCAGCGTCGGGGACAGTCATCGCGGCCGTCCAGCAGCGACGAGGTCAGCGACCGCCTGGCGTGGCTGGCCGCCGGCGACGACACCCTCTCCGACGAGGACAGCGTCGGCTCCCGCCGCGGCATAGGCGAGCACGTCGTGCGGACCACGTACGCCGGACTCGGCGATGCTCACGACGCCCTCGGGGATCTGCGGTGCGAGCTGGGCGAACAGGCTGCGGTCGACCGTAAGGGTCTTGAGGTCGCGGGCGTTGACCCCCATGACTGCGGCGCCAACATCGAGGGCCCGATCTAGCTCAGGGGCGTCGTGCACCTCGACCAGCGCGGTCATGCCGAGCTCGCCGATGAGCTGGTGGAGGTCGCGTAGCAGCGGCTGTTCGAGGGCGGCGACGATGAGCAGGACCAGGTCTGCGCCGTGGGCTCGCGCCTCGTGTATCTGATAGTCGGTGACCACGAAGTCCTTACGCAGCAGGGGGATCTGGACAGCGGTGCGGACAGCATCGAGATCGGAGAGGGACCCGCCGAACCGACGTTGCTCGGTCAGGACGCTGATGACGGCCGCCCCACCCGCGGCGTAGTCCGTCGCCAGGTCGGCGGGGTCGGCGATCTCGGCGAGCGGACCCTTGCTCGGGCTCGCGCGCTTGACTTCGGCGATGACGGAGACCCCTGGCTGCCGGAGGGCGGCGAGGGCATCCAACGCGCTCGGCGCGGCCTGTGCGGCCTGCACAATCTGCTCTAGCGACACTCTCGCGCGGCGCTCATCGAGGTCAGAGCGCACGCCGACGAGGATCTCGTCGAGCACACTCACGGCACCGCTCCTCACGCTTCGATCGGCCGCAACGGCCGACTCACGACCCTAGCCGGGAGGGGCCTGTCCTGCAGCGCTGGATCTTGACCCTAGGAACCCTGGCTGACGGTCGACATGTTGAAGTCGCCGATGCGTAGAGCGGGCATCCGGGCCCAGGTGAAGTTGTCGCTCCACTCGCGCGGCAGCGTCGCTTCCGTCCGGCCAGCCTCGGCGATCCGTCCCAGCAGGTCGATGGGGCTCTCGTTCCACCGGAAGTTGTTGACCGCACCGACGACCTCGCCGCCCTCGACGAGATAGACCCCGTCGCGGGTCAGTCCGGTCAGCAGCAAGGTCTCGGGATCGACCTCGCGGATGTACCACATGGTCGTCAGCAGCAGACCGCGCTCGGTCGTCGCGACCAGCTCGTCCATCGACTTCGTACCACCAGCCTCAAGGGTCAGATTGTCGATGTACGGGGTGAGCGGCGCTCCGGTCTTGCTCGCGGACGCTCTGGTCTGGATGAGCGCGTTGAGGGCACCGTCTTTGATCCAGTCGGTCTTCGCCAGTGGCAGGCCGTTGTCGAAGACGCTGCTCATCCCGGACGAGCCACCAGCCATCACGAAGGGCGCCGTGCCCAGGGCGGGGTCATGCGGGTCGCTCGTCAGTTGGAGAGCCGCCGGACCGAAGGACTCACCGACGCGCGTCCCGCCGCCTGCCCGGGAGAACACCGTGCGCCCCTCTGCGGCGTCGCGACCACCGGTGTTCCAGTACAGGTAGGCGATGAGGTCGGCGACCGCACTCGGCGGCAGGAGCGTCTCGTAGCGCCCCGCGGGCAACTCCACGGTGCGCTCGGCCCAGCCCAGACGCCGCTGTAACTCGCCGTCCAGGGACGGGATCGAGATGTCGGACCAATCGCGGGTGTGCTGACCGACCCAGGACGAGCCGTTGGGCGCGGCGCTCTTGCCGGTGAGCTCGACGTAGCCGAGTGGCTGCTCGTGGCGAAGACGCAAGCCGGTAGAGGAGCCGAGCCACGTCGTCGTCACGGTGTGGATCGCGTAGCCGAACGACCGGCGACCGTCCGTGCGCGCCGACGAAAAGCTCTCGCCGAGGTCCTTGGCGGCCGTGGCGAAGACCGACGCGGTCACTGATCCCGCGGGCGAACTGAAATCCGCTGCGGCGGCACCGGTGACGAGCGGTCCGTAATCCTCAGCGGGGGCGGCTTCGCGAGCGGCGGCTTCGCTCGCCCGCACCAGTCCCTCGAGGTCGTCGAGCACCGACGCGCTGCGCGTGCCGACAGACTCGCCGACCACGCTGATCACCAGGACCGAGCGATCGCGGGTCGAGCCGTTGGTCGTGAGGGTGTTGTTGGCCCACCGCAGGTTGGCCCCGCTGGTCTGCTGCACGAGAACCACGCAACCGTCAGCCTGGGACAGCGACAGGAC
>JBKJLP010000392.1:0-2654 GCA_046596735.1 Mycobacteriales bacterium
CCGACTACGCCTGCGCCAACAACGAGGACTTTGCCGGCAGCATCTACAGCCAAGGCACGATCACGATGCAGGGCTCGTGCAACGTGGCCGGCAACATCTGGGCCAAGACGGGGATCGTGCACTCGTCCTCCTGGAACAACAATGTTGCAGGCTTCGCAAAGGTCGGCGCCGGTTCGATCGACCTGAGCCAAGGCCCGGGAACCATCACAGGCAACCTGTACGCCTCCGGCACCATCAGTTATACGGGGGGATGTCCCGCCGGCAAGTGTTTCCCGAACGGGTCTCCGGGGAACCCGCCCTACCAGCCGTTTCCGATCATCCGTGGTGACGCTGCGACCTTGGCGCTCTGGCAGGCCGGCGGCAGCGGGGTGCCCGCGTACAACATCGTGACCGACAACGTCTGCGGCACCATCGAGAGCAAGATCAGGACCGTCTACTCCCAGGCTGGCACTCCGACCCTGGTCAGCACCAACTGCCTGGTCGCGCTCGGCTCGAGCTTCGCGCTCAAGAACGACCTGGCGATCTTCACCAAGGGCGGTCTTACGACCAGCAGGTTGACAATCAGCTCGAGCCCGGCCGCGACCCCGCGAAACCTGCACTTCATCGTGCCCTACGACGCGGTCGCGTCGCTGCCGTGCTCCAGCATCGTGATGGACACCGACAAGCAGTTCGACTTCTCGAGCGTGGTGGAGCTCTTCGTGTACAGCCCTTGCAACATCTCCTACCGCAACCAGAGCAACCACATAGGACAGGTGTATGGCGGCAGCAACGTGTCGATCCAGAACCAGTTCAACATGCAGTTCCGACCGGTACCGGTCCTCGGGGTCGACCCGTCCTCTCTCCCGACGCTGAGCTACGCGCCCAGCGTGGTTTACAAGCGGGAGACGAACTGACGTTGAAGGCTCGCCTCCGCGTCGTCGGCTCATGTGAGCCCTAGGGTTCTCACGTGCTCGCGTTCCTGGTCGTCGTCTGCTCCGTGTTCGGTCTTGCGATCGGCTCCTTCCTCAACGTCGTGATCTGGCGCGTTCCGCGGGGCGAGTCGGTCGTCAAGCCGCCGAGTGCCTGCCCGTCCTGCGGGACCGAGATCCGACCTCGCGACAACATCCCTGTGCTTGGCTGGTTGCTGCTGCGCGGACGGTGTCGGGACTGCGGTGAGGCGATCAGCGCGCGCTACCCCATCGTTGAAGCGGTCACCGGACTCCTCTTCGGAATCATGGCGCTCCGCTTCGGCTTCGACGGGGCGCTCCCGGCCTTTCTTTACTTCAGTTCCATCGGCGTGGCGCTTGCCTTGATCGACCTGGACACGCGACGGCTTCCCGATGCCCTGACCCTTCCCTCGATCGTCGTGGTGGCTGCGCTGTTGGCCCTCGCGGCCGGCCTAGACGACGACAGAGATGCCCTGGTCCGCGCGGGTGCAGGCGCTCTCCTCCTGGGCGGCATCTACTTCACCATCTGGTTCGTCAGTCCTGGTGGCATGGGTTTCGGTGACGTCAAACTGGCGCCCACGCTCGGAGCGCTCCTCGGTTGGCTGGGGTACGGGGTGCTCGCGGTCGGCGGCTTCCTCGGTTTCCTGTACGGCGCCCTGGTTGGGATCGGCATCATCTTGTTCACGGACGGTGGCCGCAAGACCAAAGTTCCGTTCGGCCCGTTCATGATTGCCGGCGCGCTCACAGCCGTGCTCATCGGGCAGGAGCTAGCGGATGCCTACGAACGTGCCACCCTCGGGTGAGCGCTGATCCGCCGTACGGCTCAGGCCTCTCGCCCAGATGACTCAAGCCGAAGCCCTCGGCGTCCGAAGCCTTCTCTGACACCGGTCGGACAAGAACCGGACGGCCTTGCGGCACGCGCCGCGCTTCGAGGGGACGGGCAGTGGCAAGCAAAGTCGTGGGTCTCGACATCGGGACATCAGGAGTGCGCGCCGCCGAGTTGACGCTCGGCAAGGGCGGGGCGACGCTCGAGCGCTTTGGCCAGGTAGCGCTGCCGGCTGGGGCGGTGCGGGATGGCGAGGTGGTCGATGTCGACGCGGTCGCTGAAGCAGTCAAGCAGCTCTGGGCGCAGGCGAAGTTCAGCACTAAGAAGGTCGTGCTCGGCGTCGCCAACCAGCGAGTGGTGGTCCGTCAGGTCGACCTGCCGTGGCTTCCCAGCTCCGAGCTGCGTAAGTCCCTTCAGTTCCAGGTGCAGGACTTTATCCCGATGCCCGTAGAGCAGGCCCTCCTGGACTTTCACGCGCTCGAGGAGTTCACCAACGAGTCCGGCGCTCGCATGGTGCGTGTCCTGCTCGTCGCGGCCGCCCGGGAAATGGTGCAGAACGCCCTCGACGTCGTGAAGAAGGCGGGGCTGACGCCAGAGATGGTCGACCTCAACTCCTTCGCCGTCCTGCGTTCCCTGGTCAGCATGGACGTCACCGGCTTGGAGTCGATGCAGGCCGAGGCCCTCATCGACGTCGGCGCCAGCGTCACCAACATCGTCGTTCACCAGGGGGGCGTTCCGCGCTTCGTCCGCATCCTGCTCATGGGTGGCGGTGACGTCACGGACGCAGTGGCTGAGCGCCTCGGCGTTCCGCAGGAGCAGGCCGAAGCCGTCAAGCAGCAGTCCGGGCTCTCGTCGATGGCGGGGGGCGCTTCCGCCGACCCGGCCGACCGGGCGATCGAAGC
>JBKJLP010000417.1:0-6668 GCA_046596735.1 Mycobacteriales bacterium
CGTCAGTCTGCCGCCCGGCCGGCCTGGCACCCTGGAGGTCATAGTGGACGGCATGGATGCCTTCCTGGACGGCGACGACCTTTGTGCGGGGTGCGGCGCGTGCTGCACGGATGTCCGCAACCTCAAACTCACCGATGCCGAAATCGGCCGACTTCCCGCCTTTGTGCCGCTGGTGACCGGAAGTGACGGCACGTTTGCGCTCGCAAGCTGGGAGGGCCAGTGTCCGTACCTCTTGCCGGACCGGCGCTGTGGTGTCTTCGACCGGCGACCCGCCGACTGCGGCGCCTACCCGATTGACGTTGGGCACATCGGCGTCCGCCAACCCGATGGCTCCGTAACCGTTCGCTACCGGTTCGAGGCAGGTGACTGCCCGGAGCGGGTGGAATTCACCCGGCTCGCGCAGCACGGCGATAAGGCACCGCTTCGACAATGGCTGGCGGAGGCCAGCGGCGAGTCCGACGTACGGCTTGAGCAGGATCCGCGACAGCGGTGGCGGACGCGGTTGCTGCTCGCCCTCCACGCCGTCGGACTGGCAAACCCGCTGCTCTCTGTAACGGGTCGAAGGGCGACGCGGCCAGGACCGGCAGGAACCGATCGCGAAGGGTGAGATCCCGAGGCCGCGGCCTGAGGTGGTCCCGCTGTACCTGCAGCCGGACGACGGCCCCGACCAGTTCCACAAAGAACAGTCTGCCGTGTCTGGCCAGCTCACCGCCGAACCGAGATGTGTCAAGGGTCGGCATTCGGTTGTGGATGGCCAAATTTCCCTACACAGCAGGCACTTTCACCCTTGTTAAGGATGCCTCCTCGTGACATGATTCGAACATATGAGCGATACCACGTTTCTACTCGGAGACGACCTGGCCAGCCTCACCCGACGGGTGCGGCGCGGTGAAGGCGCGGCTATCGACGCCGCGCTGCAGGTCCTGCCCGGGCTCGTCCCTGGACCCGAGACCGCCGCCCTGCTGGTCGCCCTGCCCTCCACCCATGACCGCTACGCATTGTCCATCCGGCTCGAGGCGTGGGACCGGCAGGTGTCGTGGGCCCAAGCCCAGCTCTACGGCGCGGCGCAGCCGTTCGCCTGCTCCGATGGCCCAGAGCGGGGCAACCTGGAGACCGTCCGCCTCGCCCTTGGCCTGTCGGCCCACGGCGCGAAAAACATCGTCGCCGTCGCGCGCCGGCTCTTCACCCTGTTCGCCTCGACGCTAGGGCTGCTCCAACGCGGTCAGATCAGCCGCGGGCATGTGTGGGGACTGATCGAGACCACCGCCGACCTCGATGACGACGAGGCCGGCCGGATCGAGGACCTCGTCATCGCCGACGCATCCGGGCAGACGATCGCCGAGTTCCGCCGGGCCCTAGACCGGGCCCGGCTCACCGTCTGCCCCGAAGCCGCGGCCCAACGCCACGAGCGCAAAGTTGCCAGCCGACAGGTCAGCCGCTGGACCGACCGCGACGGGATGGGCCGGCTGCTGGCCAACCTCCCCCCTGAGGACATCGCCGCCGCCTGGGAAGCCCTGTGCCGGCGGGCCGATGACATCGGCCAACCCGCCGATCCACGCGGACGCGGCGCCCGCCTGGCCGACGCCCTCGTGGAGTCGATCACCGGGATCCCGGCCGCCAACGACCCGCGCCGCCGCCCCGACACCCCACCCACCCCCACCGAAGACAACGGGATGGACGACGTCGAGACGACCGACGCCGACAGCGCGCCGGCAACCGACACTGGGGAGTCCTGCGCCCAGCCGCTGGCCGCGCGTCCGGTGGAGGACGGGCCGGCAGCCGGGGCAGCGGTGACGCCAAGCGGCAACCCGGCTGATGCGGTCGAGATCCACGTCGTGGTGCCGGTGTCCCAGCTCCGCGCGCGGCCCGACACCGCAGCCGAAGAACCGGCGGCTTTCGTTCTGCCGTTCGGCAACCGCGCGGCCCGTCGCGCCGGATCCAGGCAGTCGGCGGCGCAGCGAGGCCGCCGGCTCGGGTCGTCGATCTGGGCCGTCATCGGCTTGGACAGCCTGTTCGAACAGGCCGATGTCCCCGCCGAGATCCACACCTTCGGGGCCGTCCCGGCAGCCGTCGTTCGCCGCATGGCACAAGGCCGGGTCCTCCTGCGCCGGCTGGTCATCGACGACGCCGGCCGGCTGCTGGACGCCGAGCTAACCCTCCCGCTGACAGCCGGCTCCGCCCTGGACCCGGACCTGCGCGAGCTGATGCTGACCGCTCCCTACCGCCAGCACCCGCTCGACTACGGCGCCAGCGTCTACCGGCTGCCGGCCGACCTCGACCGTCACGTCGTGCTGCGCGACCGCACCTGTACCGTCCCCGGCTGCGGGCGCCCAGCCCTGCGCTGCGACGGCGAACACGCGATCCCCTGGCCCCGTGGCTCCACCAGCGCAGCCAACTGCGGCGCCATGTGCCGCTGGCATCACCGACTCAAGACCCACGCCGGCTGGACCATCCGCCGTCGCCCCGACGACACGGTGCTCTGGACCAGTCCGGAGGGACTCACCCGTAGACGCCGGCCCTTTGACTACACCCGCTACATCAGCTGAAGACCAGACGAAGCCGACGGCGTGGTGTCAGTTCACGTCCTGTTCCACGGCGACAACCTGATCGCGATACGCCCGCGCGACAGCCCGCAGTTCGGCCTCAGGATCCAGCCCGGCCGTGCGGCAGCGTGCCACCAGAGCCCACAGCTCGCCACCGACTCCCTCGTACGACGGCAGCGTCGCGCCCACGCGCTCGCCGCGCTTTTGCAGCTTGGCCGCCAGCGACAGGGCTGGCTGCCCCAGCGGGATCCCTTCGGTGACCGACGTACGGCCCTTTTCCTTCTGCTTCAAGGCCTCCCAGCTGCCCTCGAGGTCGTCCGCCGAAGCGCCCGCGAAGACGTGCGGGTGGCGGCGTATCAACTTGTCGACGAGGTCGGTCGCCACCTCATCCAGTGACCAGGGCGCGTCGTGCTCCTCCGCCAGCCGGGCGTGGAAGGCCACCTGCAACAGCACATCACCGAGCTCCTCGCGCAGCCCGACGAGGTCGTCGTCCTCGATCGCCTCGATCGCCTCGTAGGTCTCCTCGACGAGGTACGGCAGCAGGCTGCGGTGGGTCTGCGTGGCATCCCAGGGACAACCACCCGGCGAGCGCAGCCGATCCATCACGGCGACGACGTCGATGAGCCGCGCACCCGGCAGGTCGTACGAACCGTGCAGGACCTCCAGGTGCAGGGTGAGATCGCTGATGCAGCGCAGCCCGAGGGCACGTACGAGATCGGCGTCGCCGTCGGGCGTAGCCAGCCAGACGACCCCATCCGTGGCCCGCGAGACGACCAGGTCCAGGTCGGGCTCGACGACCTCAACGGTGATGCCCGCTTGGGCCAAGGCAGCCCGCTGCGGGTGGTCGGCATCGGCGGCAAGCACCGGTCCGATCCGCAGCGCTGCCCAGGCCGGAGCGGACAGCAGACCGGGGGGAACCCTGGGCGAAGTCGCAACGACGGTGACCCGCCGATCGGTCATGGAGCCTGCGGCGCCGGCTGGCCCTGCTCCGGCTGACCCTGCTGAGGCTGGCCCTGCTGCGGGGCTCCTCCGATGTCGGGGACCAAGTCTTCCCCAGTGGTCACCGGCGCCGGGCTGCTGACGCTGCTGCCGTCGATCGGGATCTCCTCGACGCTGCCGGTAGCGGGGTTCCAGCGCCCGAAGCGCGGGTTGACGCGCACTCCTAGGTCGTTGGCGACGGCACTGAGGATTTCGGCGATCTGCTGATCGCGCTGCTGCTGCAAGATCGCGCGACGCAGCGCCGGAGTGGCCTGGGCGAGCGTTGTTGTCTTGCGCTCGAGGATCTTGACGACGTGGAACCCGAACTCGGTCTTGACGAGCACGACGTCACCGGCCTTGGCCGCGAAGATGGCCGTCTCGAACGCTGGCACGAACTGCCCGCGGCCCGCGAAGCCGAGGTCGCCACCCTTGTCCTTGTTGGAGGTGTCGGTGGAGAACGTCGCAGCAAGCTCAGCGAAGGACGTTGGATCTTCCTTGACCTGCTTGAGAATCGACTCGGCCCGCGCCTGCGTCGGCACCAAGATGTGCGCGGCGTGGACCTGGTCGTTACGGGCGGCGGCCTGCTCGTAGGCCTCCACCAACTGGGCGCGCGGCACCGGGATAGTGGCCGTGAGCGCGTCACCGAGCGCATCGCCCAGGACCAAGTCACGGATGAAGGGTTTGAGGTCAGGTTCGGCGATGCCGTTCTGCGCCGCCTGCTGGACGAGCATCTGCGGGCCGCCGGCCTGGACCTCGAACTCCGCCAGTCGTGCGTCGACTTGGCCAGGAGTGATCCGCACCCCTTCCCGACGCGCCGACTCAACCAGTAGCCCGTGGTTGATCAGCCGCGACAGGGCCTGTCGCTGGAAGGCCGTCTTGTCGGTGCCGAGCTGCTGAAGGGCCTGCGGGTCAGCCAGCGCCCGGTTGACCACGTCGGAGAGCTGCGTGGTCGTAATGCGGGTGTCCCCGACGGTCGCCGCGGCGCCCGCCCGGACGGGGGTGTCACCGCATGCGGTAAGCAGGAGCAGCGCCAAGCCGCCGACCAGGCAGCGCACCAAAGCGCGGGAAAAGCGGGTCACGACTGGGGTCCTTCCCACAACGGCGTACGAGGGGTGGCGAACAGTTTCCCACGCGCTCACGCGGGCGCTCCGGCAGCGGCCGCGACGGACTCGCCGAGAACCGCGTCGAGCAGCGCCGTCGCCCAGGCGAGGAGCTCGACATTGCGGATCGGCGTGCCTCCGATCCGTGCGGTTTTAGGCTGCGGAACGAGCACGGTGTCGACCGTCTGCTTGACGATCGTGCCGGGGAACAGCCGCATGAGCCGCATCGCCTGCGACTCACGCAATTTCATCGGCGCGAACCGGATGGCGTTGCCCTGCAGGGTCACTTCGGTGATCCCGAAGCGCGCCGCGTGCACCCGGAAGGCCGCGACCGCCAGCAGGTTGTCGACCGGAGCCGGCACCGGCCCGTAGCGGCCGGTGAGTTCCTCGCGGACCGCGGCGACCGCCGCGTCGTCGGTGGCCGACGCAAGCCGGCGGTAGGCCTCCAACCGCAGCCGCTCGCCCGGCACGTAGTCGTGCGGCAGGTGCGCGTCGATCGGCAGATCGACCTTGGTCTCGATCGGCTCGGGCTCGTCCTCATGCCCCCCACCGCGCTTAAAGTCCGACACCGCCTCACCGACGAGTCGCATGTAGAGATCGAACCCGGCGCTGGCGATGTGACCGGACTGCTCGCCGCCGAGCAGGTTGCCGGCGCCGCGAATCTCCAGGTCCTTCATGGCCACGGCCATGCCGGCACCGATCTCGGTGTTCTGCGCAATGGTCGACAGCCGGTCGTACGCCAGCTCAGTGAGCGGCTTCTCCGGCGGATAGGTGAAGTAGGCATAGGCCCGCTCACGCCCGCGCCCGACGCGACCGCGGATCTGGTGCAGCTGAGACAAACCGAACGCGTCCGCCCGCTCCACGATCAGGGTGTTGGCATTGGGGATGTCCAGACCGCTCTCGACGATCGTGGTGCACACCAGGACGTCGTAGGACTTTTCCCAGAAGCCGACCATGACCTGCTCGAGGGTGGCTTCGTTCATCTGCCCGTGACCGATGGCGACCCGCGCCTCGGGGACGAGTTCGGACAGCCGCTTGGCCGCCCGGTCGATGGATTCGACCCGGTTATGCAGGTAGAAAACCTGGCCCTCCCGCAGGAGCTCGCGCCGGATCGCCGCGCCGATCTGCTTCTCGTCGTAGGGCCCGACGAAGGTCAGGACCGGGTGACGCTCCTCCGGTGGCGTCAGAATCGTCGACATCTCGCGGATCCCGGTCAGAGACATCTCCAGGGTGCGGGGAATCGGGGTCGCTGACATGGTCAGCACGTCCACCGCTGTGCGCATCTCCTTAAGAAATTCCTTGTGCTCAACGCCAAACCGCTGCTCTTCGTCGACGATCACGAGCCCAAGATCCTTGAACTGCACGGACTTCGAGAGCAGCCGGTGCGTCCCGATCACCACGTCGATCGTGCCGTCGGTGATGCCGGCGATGACCTCCTTCTGCTCCTTCTCGGAGTTGAAGCGGCTGGTCGCGCGGACCGTCACGGGGAACTGTGCGAACCGGTCGCGGAAGGTGTTGTAGTGCTGCTGCACCAGCAAAGTGGTCGGCACCAGGATCGCGACCTGCTTGCCGTCCTGCACCGCCTTGAAGGCTGCTCGCACAGCGATTTCGGTCTTGCCGTAACCGACATCGCCACAGATGACGCGGTCCATCGGGACCGCCTTCTCCATGTCCGCCTTGACCTCGTTGATCGCGTCGAGCTGGTCCGGCGTCTCGACGTACGGGAAGGCGTCCTCGAGCTCGCGCTGCCACGGGGTGTCCGGTCCGAAGGCATGCCCGGGGGCGGCCATCCGGGCGCTGTAGAGCTGGATGAGGCCAGCCGCGATCTCCTTGACCGCCTTCTTCGCACGCCCCTTGCGCTTGGCCCAGTCGCCCCCGCCGAGCTTGTCCAGCGCCGGCGCCTCGCCCCCGACGTAGCGGGTCACGAGGTCCAGCTGGTCGGTGGGCACGAACACCCGGTCGCCCGGCCGCAGCTGCAGCGGGTCGATCGCGTTGCGCCGCCGCGACGGCATCCGCTTGCTCATGTCCTTGGCCCCGACGCCGCGGG
>JBKJLP010000258.1:0-2807 GCA_046596735.1 Mycobacteriales bacterium
GCAGGACCGCGAGGACGTCGACGTGCGCGTTCTGTACGGCCTCGAGCGCGGGCAGCGGGGCAAGGGCGTAAAGGGCGATCCAACGTCGGTCCCGCAGCAGCGCCAGCAGGACCGCCAGCACGGCGAGGTCCAGCAGGAGCCCGATGCCCTCGTAGCCCCGGTCCTGCGTGTCGTCGGGCAGTACCAGATGCTCTAGGGCAAACCACGCCTCGGCCACCGGTGGGTAGATGGTGCGTACGGTCGGCCGGTTGATCTGGGTGCCGCTGTTGCGCGGGTTGTCGCTCGGGAACAGCCACTCGGTCCGTAGGTCGGCCAGCTCCGGTGCGAGGGGCGGATAGCGGTAGGGGTCGGTGCCGCTGACCTGGACCCGGCCGTCCCACGCGTAGCGGTAGAGGTCATCCGACAGCGGAGCCTTCGGCGAGATCGCGGCAAGGCGCACGGCAACCGCCAGGAGGAGGACGATCACCATGGCCGTACGACGGGGGAGCCGAAGGACACACAGAACCGCAGCCAGGTAAGCGAGTGACCATGCACTGAGGACGGCAAGCAAGGCGTAGCGGCGCTCGATGATGCCGCCAGGACCGCTGGAGCGGTGCGCCATCCACACCTCGAGCAGTCCGGCACCGATGGCGCCAGCGGCGACGAGCCACCCAAGCGGAACCGGCCCGACCCGTCCGGTCACCGGACGGGTCAAACCGGAGGTCATCTGCGAATCAGTTCGGCGAACCAGCGGCTCTGACCATCGACGGGCGGGTCCGGCGCGGACCACTGGTCGACGACGGAGAGCCCGGCTTCAGCGGCCAGCGGGGCCACGAGATCGGCAGCGACGTGCGCCCAAGCGAACCACTCGCCGACCGTGCCGTCGGCAGTCTCAAGCCGCACCTGGTCGAGTCGTACGCCCGTGCCGGGGCCGTCCAGCTCGACGAGCAGCCGGCCGTCGGGAGTGAGGAGTTCGCGCACGCGTGCCAGCAGTCGGGCGGGGTCGCCGCCAATGCCGATGTTGCCGTCAGCCAATACCGCGCAGTCCCACGAACCGGCACCAGGCACGTGGTCGAAAACCGACAACTGCAGGGCTCGTCCGCCGGCCTGACGAGTCAGTCCAACTGCGGCCGGGGCGATGTCAATGCCCAGCGCGGGGATGCCGCGGGCCGCGAGAGCCGCCACGAGCCGTCCGGGGCCACACCCGATGTCGAGGGTGTGCCCGACGGCGCGACTCAGCAGCGTCTCGTCCGCACCACGCGCGGGTCCGTGCCAGCGGTCGACATCGAGCGCTACCAACTGACCGCTGTGCTGATAGCGGGCGAGGACCCCGGAGCGGGAACGTAGACCGCTCTCGTAGAGGGAAAGGCTCACGTCTCCTCCTTCAACGGGTCGCGGGCGCACAGGCGGTCAGCCGCTGTGTCTACACAGCATGCCTACGTGCTTCGCGTGGGCGCCCGGAACGGATGGCGAGAGCGTCCCGTTCCCAGGTGCTGTGCATCACACCGGCCCGGACCAAACCGTTCGGCGTCGGGGAGCGAAGGACAGGCAAGACACCCCGCCAGACAGCTTCACCTTCTGCACCACCTCAGAGCAACACCCACCCCCTGAGCCCCGTACGGGGCCCTTCGGAAGGAACACCATGCGCTCCACGCTTCGCCCCTTCGCTCTCGTCGCCACCGGCGGCATGCTCGCCCTCACGCTGGCCGCCTGTGGCGCCAGCTCCAGCACCGGTACTGACTCCCCCAAGGCCGAGGCCAGCCCGGTTGCCGCGCTGACCAACCTGACCGGTGAGAAGACCGAGGTCGTTGTCGACGCCGGTTTCCTCGCGGGCCTGCAGTCCCTCAAGCTCACCCCCGGCGTCGTCGGTAAGGCCACGCTGGCCGACGGCACGCTCGCCTTCCCGATCACGGGTGGCGACGCGACCTACTACACCCCCGGCACCCGTACCCCGTACGTCGAGAGCAGCATCAAGCACGACGGCTCTGGCATCAGCCTGACGGATGGCAAGACCAAGGTCGAGCTGACCAACTTCGTCGTCGACGCTGGCGAGTCCATCCTGACCGGTGACGTCGCCGCGAACGGCACGTCCGTCGTCAAGGGCGCCCCGCTGTTCTTCCTCGACGGCCGCACCCTGCAGCCGCTGCAGGTCGACAAGGCCGCCGGCACCGGCGTCCTGTTCGGCACCACGGTCAGCCTGACCAAGGAAGCTGCCGACCTGCTCAACAAGACCTACAACACGACCGCTCTGACCGAGTTCTTCAAGGTCGGCGTCGCCCGCATCACGCTCAAGCTCAGCTGATCAAGCACGCTTAGCGGCTCCACGACGGGGCGGAGGGGGATCATCTCCCCTCCGCCCCTTCGCCGTTCTCCCTCCGAGAGGTCAGCCCGTGCTGGACGTACAGGTCGTGGTCCTGGCCAAGCAGCCGGTGGCTGGCCGGAGCAAGACCCGGCTGTGTCCGCCGCTGACGTTGGACGAGGCGGCGCAGGTCGCTCGGGCCGCTTTGCTGGACACGCTCGACGTCGTCCTCGCCGCTGGAGCCGACCGGCCCGTGGTCGTGCTCGATGGGGACCCCGAGGGGCTCGTGCCGCCGTCGTTTCGCGTCCTGCCTCAGGTCACCGGCGGCTTGGACGTGCGGCTGGCTGCGGCGTTCACGGTGGTCCAGGCGGCGCGGCCGGCCCCGATCCTGCTGATCGGGATGGACACTCCGCAGGTGACCCCCGCGCTGTTGGACCAGGCCTGCGCTGCTCTGCGTGACGCGGACTCCGTGCTGGGACTGGCCGAGGATGGCGGATGGTGGGCCTGCGGTTTGCGCACCGCCGACCCG